>DATKLH010000333.1:0-5393 GCA_035542515.1 Casimicrobiaceae bacterium | reverse complement strand
GCAACCGACGATCCGGCACAGCTTGGTGCTCGGGATCTCGTCGTGATCGCCGTCAAGGCGCCCGCATTGGCTTCCGTGGCCGAAGGCATCGGTCCCTTGCTGGGGCCGCACACCACGGCGCTCGTCGCGATGAACGGCGTTCCGTGGTGGTTCTTTGACGGATTCGGCGAGCGCTACGCGGGAACCACGCTGCGTTCGGTGGATCCGGAGGGCCGCATCGCCGCCGCGATTCCGACAAGGCACGTGCTTGGCAGCGTCGTGCACATGAGCGCGTCGGTCGCCGAGCCTGGGCTGGTGCGACACGGCATGGGACGGCGCCTGATCCTCGGCGAGCCCTCGGGCGCGAGCACCGATCGACTGCGCGCGTTGACCGATCTTTTCACACGCGCCGGTTTCGAGATCGAGACCTCGAGCAGCATCCAGCGCGACATCTGGTACAAGCTGTGGGGCAACATGACGATGAATCCGCTCTCCGCGCTGACCGGCGCCACGGCCGATCGGATCCTCGATGACCCACTGGTGCGCAAGTTCTGTATCGACGCGATGGCGGAGGCGCAGGAAATCGGCGCGCGCATCGGATGCCCCATCGAGCAGACCGGCGAAGAGCGCATGGTCGTCACGCGCAAGCTCGGCGCATTCCGCACCTCGATGCTGCAGGACGTGGAGGCGGGCCGGCCGATCGAGCTCGACGCTATAGTGGCGGTCGTGCACGAGCTCGGCAAGCTCACCGGTGTCGCCACACCCAACATCGACGCGCTCCTGGGGGTCACGCGCGTGTTCGCGCGCACCCGCGGTCTCTATTCCTGAGGCTGCGCCTCGAACACCGCAATCGACTCGACGTGCGCGGTGTGCGGGAACATGTTCACGACGCCCGCGGCGGTGAGCGCGAACCCGCGATCATGCACCAGCACGGCCGCGTCGCGAGCCAGCGTGGCAGGATTGCACGAGACGTAGACGATGCGTTGCTGCGCGTCCGGCGTACCAGCCGGTGGCAGCGACTTGCATACTTCCACGGCCCCTTCGCGCGGCGGATCGATCAAGGCGCGCGAAAACGGTCCCAGCTCCGCGATGCTCTCGGGTGTGGCTTGGAACAGGTTGGCCACACGAAACGAGGTTCGCGCCGACAGACCGTTGCGTTCCGCGTTGCGCGTTGCGCGATCGACCAGCGTGCGATTGCCTTCCACACCGACGACCTGCGCTCCGCGTCTGGCGATCGGCAAGGTGAAGTTGCCCAGTCCGCAGAAAAAATCGACCACGCGATCGCCGGGGCGCGGATCGAGCAGGATCAGCGCGCGCCGCACGAGCACGCGATTGACCGCGGCGTTGACCTGGGTGAAATCGGTCGGCGCGAACGGAATCGCGACGTCGAATTCCGGCAGCGTATAGGCGAGCGAGGCGTTGGCCGGATAGAACGGCGCAACGGTCTCCGGGCCCTTGGTCTGCAGCCAGAACTCCACACCGTGCGCATCGGCGAACGCAATCAGACGCGTCTCGTCGACACGTGTGAGCGGTGCGAGGATGCGCAACACCAGCGCGTAGACGAGGTTCTCGGTGGCCTGATCGGTCGGCTTGAGCCGCTCGCCGACGGCAAGCTCGATCTGCGGAAGCTGGCCGCGGATCGACAGGCCCTCGATCAGCTTGCGCAGCGCCGGGAGCATCTTTCCGATCTTCGGTGGCACGACATGGCACTCGAGCATGTCGGCAACGTAGCTCGACTTGCGTTCGTGGAATCCGACGAGCACGCCGCCCTTCTTGGGCACGTCGCGCACCGAGAGGCGTGCGCGATAGCGATAGCCCCAGGCCGGTCCCGCAATGGGCGGAAGAATGCGCTGCGCCTCGACTCGACCGATGCGCTCGAGCGCATCCTCGAGAACGCGTTGCTTCGCCGCGAGCTGGAGCGAGACGTCGGCATGCTGCAACGTGCATCCGCCGCAAACGCCGAAATGCGGGCAGCGAGGCGACACGCGAGCGGCGTTGGCGCGCTCGATGTGCGTGACGCGCGCGATGTCCCAGGTGGGCTTGCGCTTGACGATCTCGACGCGCACCTGCTCGCCGGGCAGCGCGCCTTCGACGAAGACCGCCTTGCCTTCGATGCGCGCCACGCCCCGACCTTCCTGGTCGAGCGATTCGATCAATACGTCAGGGGACAATTCCTATGCATCCCAATGGGATCGGTGACGACTACGGCGCATCGCATGTCGATATAAGTCGGCGACGGTGCCGCCGGCGGGTGTGGCTGGCGACCAGTCGCGTGCGCCCCATGCCGCGCAGGTCCGCGGCCGTGCTGGTGTTGGCGCGACCATCCGTCGCCGCCGCCGATTTTGCCCGCGATTGTACGCATGCGCCGCAGCAGAGCCGCGAACACGACGGTAGAATGCCGCGATGCGAGTCCTGGCGCTCGACTCCTCCACCGACTGGCTCTCCGTCGCGGCGAGCGATGGCGCACGCACGTGGGAGCGCAGCGAACGCACGGGCCACGCCGCCTCCCAACGCGTGCTCGGTTTTGTCGATGCGGTTCTCGCGGAAGTCGGCTGGTCCCTGCAACAGCTCGATGGTATCGCGTTCGGCGCCGGACCCGGTTCGTTCACCGGCGTCCGCATCGCGTGCGGCGTTGCGCAGGGGCTTGCACTGGGCGCGGATCTGCCGGTGTGCGGCATTGCGACGCTCGAGGCGATCGCGCAGTCGGCGCGGCGCGCGTTCGGCGATTGCGCGGTCGTGGCCTGTCTCGACGCGCGCATGCACGAGGTCTATTTCGCCGCGTATCGATGGCAGGAGACGCATTGGGACGTGGTTCACCCCCCCGAGGTGCGCAAGCCCGACGAAATCGAGCTCCTCGTCGATGCGACTCAGTTCGCTGGCGCGGGCGAAGGTTTTCGCGCCTATCCGCAGCTCGCACAGCGGTTGGCACTGCGCGTCGTGCGCCCCGAGCTCGTGCCCGACGCGCGATCGATTGCCGAGCTCGCGCTGCCGCGACTTGCGGCGGGGCAGTGCGTTACGGCGGCCGAAGCGCATCCGTTGTACGTGCGGCATCGCGTCGCACTCACGTCCGCCGAGCGCGACTCGGGAGCACGACTGTAGGCGAACATGGCGACCGTTCCCAAATCGCTCCTGTCCACGCGTACGCTTTGGCGTCCGCTGGTTCAGGAAGATCTGGCCTACGTCGCGGCGCTCGAGACGCGCATTCATCTCGCGCCGTGGAGCTACGGCAACTTCCGTGACACGCTTGCTGCAGGCTACTCCGCCCGAGTCGGCGAACGCGAGGGCCGCATCGTCGCGTATGGCGTTCTGATGCTTGCGCCCGGTGAAGCGCAGCTCCTCAATCTCTCGGTGGTCCCCGATGCCCGACGCCTGGGACTGGGGCGCGAGCTTCTCTACCAGTTCATGCGCGATGCGAAGGCGCGTTTGGCCGAGCATGTGTTCCTCGAGGTTCGGGTGAGCAACGTGCCGGCGATCCGGCTGTATCAATCCGCGGGGTTCGTGGCCGTCGCGCGTCGCGAGCGCTATTACCCTCCGACGCCGGACGGCCATCGCGAGGATGCGCTGGTGATGCGCTGCGAGCTCACGCCGGAACGTCGCTTCGACGCCTGACGACAACGTGGCGACACGCGAGCAAATCCTCGCCGAGCTCGGGTTGACACCGATCTGGCGGCGCCGTGCCACCGCACCGGTGTCGTTCGCCGACGCGACCAAGCGCGACGCAGGCGACGTCGCAACGGCAACAACCGACATCGCGGGCGACCGCCGGACGCAGATCTTCGCGCTGGAATGGGATGGGCTGGTCGAGCACATCGCGAATTGCACGGCCTGCGCCTTGTCGCGCACTCGCCACAGGACCGTGCCGGGCGTGGGCGACCGCAACGCGGAATGGCTCTTCGTCGGCGAAGCGCCAGGTGCCGACGAGGACGCGCAAGGCGAGCCGTTCGTCGGTCAGGCGGGCCGGCTGCTCGACAACATGCTCGCGGCGCTCGGCCTTGCACGGTCGCGCTTGGTCTACATCGCCAATGTCCTCAAGTGTCGTCCACCGAACAACCGCACGCCGCAGCCGCTCGAGGTGGATGCATGTCGGCCGTATCTCGACCGCCAGATCGAACTGCTGAAGCCGAAGCTGGTCGTGGCGCTGGGTAAGAGCGCGGCGACCACGCTGCTCAACGTCGATGCGAGCATCGCAAGCCTGCGCGGGCGCGTTCATCGCTACCAAGGCGTGCCGCTCATCGTGACCTATCACCCTGCATACCTGCTGCGCAACCTGCCCGACAAGGCGAAGGCCTGGGAAGACCTGCTGCTCGCGCGTCGTACTTTCGCCGCGGCCGGGGGCCGTCTGCCAGGCTGAACCGACCGCGCATCTTGCGAAGTCGTCAGCGAATCCTCATATTGCCCATCGCGGGCGCGTCTTCGATGCGTCCGCACCCGACGTCTCCCGCATGGAGGTGAAATGTTGCGCAGGCTTGCCGTGCTTCTCGCCGTGTTGTCCGTGATGACTCTGTCCGGCTGCGGGTACAACACGCTGCAGCGCCAGGACGAAGGGGTCAAGGCCGCCTGGTCCGAGGTGCTGAACCAGTATCAGCGCCGCGCCGACCTGGTGCCCAACCTGGTGAACACCGTGAAGGGCTACGCCTCGCACGAGGAGCAGGTCCTCACCGAAGTGACCAACGCGCGCGCCAACGCCACGGCGATCAAGGCGACGCCCGAGCTGGTCAACGATCCGGTCGCCTTCCAGAAGTTCATTCAAGCGCAGAATCAGCTGCAGGGCGCGCTGTCGCGGCTTTTGGCGGTCGCAGAGAACTATCCCAATCTCAAGGCCGACGCGCTGTTCCGCGACCTGCAATCGCAGCTCGAGGGCACCGAGAACCGTATCGCGGTGGCGCGCAACCGGTACATCAAGGCCGTGCAGGAATACAACACGACCGTGCGCAGCTTCCCGACCAATCTCACCGCGATGCTGTTCCACATGGACGTGAGGCCCAACTTCACCGTCGCCGACGAGGCAACTGTGAGCACGCCGCCCAAGGTCGACTTCGGCAAGCCGCCGGCGACTCCGCCTGCGGCAGCGCCCAAGTCCTGACCAGCCTGACAGGCACCGCGGAGGATCGGCGCGAGCGTCGCACCGATCCTCTGCGCGTGGACCGATGAGACTTTCCATCGCCATCCTCGCACGCGTGTTCGGCGCGCTGCTTGCGCTCGGCTTGACTCTCACGCCGGCCCACGGGCAAGGAGCTTGGGAAACGACCGGAGAAGGACTCGCGCCGATTCCACCGCTGCACGCGCGCGTGACCGACCTCACCAACACGCTCAGCGCTGCGGAGCGCGACGCGTTGGAGAGCAAGCTCGCCGCGTGGGAACAGAAGACCGGCAACCAGCTCGCCGTGCTGATGGTTCCGTCGACCAAGCCCGAG
>DATKLH010000332.1:0-4553 GCA_035542515.1 Casimicrobiaceae bacterium | reverse complement strand
GTCCCATTGAAGGGCGATTACTCGCGTCGCGACATGCTGCGCAGCGCTCGCTTCCACGGCATTGCGGATTTCCGCTTTCCGAGCAAGTTTCCCATTCCCACCCAGGCGGCGGCCCGCATGGTGCTGTGGGCCAAGCGCAACGACCCCTCGCACACCGGCAAGGTCGTGCACGCGCTGTACCGCGCGTTCTTCGCCGAAGATCGCGACATTTCCGATCCCGATATCGCCGCCGATGCGGCAGCGCGCGCCGGTGTGGATCGTGCGACCATTCGGGCGGCGGTCGACGATCCGGCGATGAAGGACGCGCTCAAGCAGGAATGCGAGGCCGCGATCGCCGCCGGCGTGTTCGGCTCGCCGTTCATCGTCGTCGATGGCGAGCCGTTCTGGGGCCTGGACCGTTTCGATCAGGTCGAGCGCTGGCTTGCAACCGGAGGGTTCTGAACGTGGCCGAATACACGCTGTACTGCTTCGCCCAGTCGGGTAACGCGTACAAGCCTGCGCTGATGCTCGAGTTGACCGGTGCCGACTGGTCGCCTCGCGCGGTGGACTATTTCAAAGGCGAGACCCGCACACCCGAGTACCGCGCGATCAACGTCATGGGCGAAGTGCCGGTGCTCGAGCATCGTGGGCGGCGCTATTCGCAATCGGGGGTCATCCTCGATTACTTGTCCGAGACGCTGAACGCCTTCGCGCCGCGCGACGCGGACGAGCGACGCGAAGTGCTGCGCTGGCTGCTGTTCGACAACCACAAGTTCACGAGCTACACGGCGACCTATCGCTTCCTGCGCAAGCTTGCCGCCAATCCCGATCCCGCGGTGGTGGCCGAATTCGGGCGTCGCTCCGAAGGCGCGTGGAGCGTGCTCGATGCACATCTCAAAAGTCGCGACTTCGTGATCGGCTCGCGTCCGACCATAGCCGATATCTCGCTGTGCGGTTACGTGTTCTTCGACGACGAGATCGGCGTCGATTGGGCGGCGCGCTACCCGAACATCGACGCGTGGATGAAGCGCATCCGTGCATTGCCGCGCTGGAAGCATCCGTACGACCTGATGCCGGGTCATCCTCTCCCGGGCAGCGCGTAAGGCGGCTGCATGGCGGACCTTCGCGCGAGGCCTGAAGCATGTTGACCGGCATCCACGACTTCGCCCTTTTCGTTGTCGCCGGCGTGCTCCTCAATCTCACGCCGGGCCCGGACATGACCTACATCGCCGCGCGTGCGGCAAGCGGGGGCTTTCGCGATGGCCTTGCCGCGACCGCAGGAATCACCACCGGATGCCTGGTCCATACGCTCGCCGCCGCCGCGGGCCTGTCCGCGCTGCTTGCAACCTCTGCGGTTGCGTTCGAGATGGTGAAGTGGGTCGGCGCGGCGTACCTCGCGTACGCCGGCGTGCGCCAGATCGTGCGGGCGGTGCGCAAGACCGAATCGGGTAGCATCGCGCTCCTTGCGCCTGCGCCAGCGGCGCGCGTATTCCGCGAAGCCGTGCTCATCAACGTGCTCAACCCCAAGGTCGCGTTGTTCTTCCTCGCCTTCCTGCCGCAGTTCATCTCGGCCGACGCGCCGGCGAAGCCGCTCGCGTTCATTGCCCTCGGGTGCGTGTTCAACTTCAACAGCCTGTTCACCAACGTGCCGGTGGCCTGGCTTGCCAGTCGTGCTGCCGGACGCATCCGACGCAGCGCGCGCTTCGCACGCTTGCTCGGTGCGACGGTCGGCGTCCTGTTCGTGGGTCTCGCGGCACGTCTCGCGCTGACCTCGCGCCAGTAGCGACTTCGACATGGCCGTCATCGAATCCCGGCTCAACGCGCGCGACGAACGATTCGTCGCCAACCGTCTGGCCATGACCGCGCTGGTCGACGACCTGCGCGCGCGACTCGCGACCATCGAGCAGGGTGGCGAGGAGGCGGCGCGCAGCAAGCACACCGCCCGAGGCAAGCTCCTGCCGCGCGAGCGCATTCGGACGCTTCTCGATCCGGGCAGTCCGTTTCTCGAGCTGTCTGCGCTCGCGGCGTACGGCTTGTACGACGACAACATCCCGGCCGCGGGCATCATCACCGGCATCGGGTCGGTGGTCGGTCGCGAATGCGTGATCGTATGCAACGACGCGACGGTCAAGGGCGGCACCTACTATCCGATGACGGTCAAGAAGCACCTGCGCGCGCAGGAGATCGCGCGGCAGAACAGCCTTCCGTGCATCTACCTCGTCGATTCGGGCGGCGCGAACCTTCCCAACCAGACCGACGTGTTCCCCGATCGCGAGCACTTCGGGCGCATCTTCTACAACCAGGCGACCTTGTCGTCGGCGGGCATTCCGCAGATCGCGGTGGTGATGGGCTCCTGCACCGCCGGAGGCGCCTACGTGCCGGCGATGTCGGACGAGTCGATCATCGTGCGCGGGCAAGGCACCATTTTCCTCGGCGGGCCGCCGCTGGTGAAGGCGGCGACCGGCGAGATCGTGAGCGCCGAGGAGCTCGGCGGTGCCGATGTACACACGCGCGTGTCGGGCGTCGCGGATCATTTCGCCAACGACGATCATCATGCGCTGGCGATCGCTCGTCGCATCGTGGGGCATCTCAACCGGCCCAAGCGCGGCGGCCTCGAGATCGCGCAACCGGCCCCGCCCCGCCATCCGCTCGACGAGATCTATGGCGTCATCAACGCCGACATCCGCAAGCCGTACGACGTGCGCGAAGTGATTGCGCGCATCGTCGACGCATCCGACCTCGACGAGTTCAAGGCGCGCTACGGGACCACCCTGGTCACCGGCTTCGCGCGCATCTGGGGCTATCCGGTCGGCATCGTCGCGAACAACGGCGTGCTCTATTCGGAATCGGCGCTCAAGGGCGCGCACTTCATCGAGCTCTGCGCGCAGCGCGGCATTCCGCTCGTCTTCCTGCAGAACATCACCGGCTTCATGGTGGGGCGCAAGTACGAAGCGGGCGGCATCGCCAAGGACGGCGCGAAGATGGTCACCGCGGTGTCGTGTGCGCGCGTGCCGAAATTCACGGTGATCATCGGCGGGAGCTATGGCGCCGGGAACTACGGCATGTGCGGACGCGCGTTCGATCCGCGCTTCCTGTGGATGTGGCCCAACGCGCGCATCTCCGTGATGGGCGGCGAGCAGGCGGCAACGGTGCTTGCGACCATCCGCGCCGATGCTGTCGCTGCGCGCGGCGGCCAATGGACGCCAGAGGACGAAGAGAAGTTCAAGGCGCCCATTCGCGCGCAATACGAGCGCGAGGGTCACCCGTACTACGCCAGCGCCCGACTGTGGGACGATGGCGTGATCGATCCTGCCGACACGCGTCGCGTGCTCGCCATGGGCATCTCCGCGGCACTCAACCAGCCGATCGAAGCGACGACGTTCGGCGTCTTCAGGATGTAACGATGGCGAGTCCGCGCACTCCAGCGAAAAAGGCCACGCGTCGGGTGACTCGTGCGGCGCCGGCGGTGCCCGCGCAACTTGCGACGCTGACCGTGGAGCGAACCCAGGGCGTCGCGTTGGTCACCATGAACCGACCCGAGGTTCACAACGCGTTCGACGAAACCTCGATCGCCGAGATGACCCAGGTCGTTGCGGCGCTCGATGCCGACGACGGCGTGCGCGTCATCGTGCTGGCGGGCAATGGCGCGAGCTTCTCCGCAGGCGCCGATCTGCGCTGGATGCGGCGCATGGCGGGCTACGGTCGCGCCGAGAACCTCGCGGATGCGAAAGCGCTGGCCGCGATGCTGTCGACCATCTATCGCGCGAACAAGCCGACGCTCGCTCGCGTGCACGGCAACGCGTTCGGCGGAGGTGTGGGACTGATCGCGTGCTGCGACGTTGCCATCGGGGCCCAGGAGGCCGAGTTCGCGCTCTCGGAGGCGCGTCTGGGCTTGATTCCGGCGACCGTCGCTCCGTACGTGGTCGAAGCCATCGGCGCGCGGCAAGCGCGACGCTACTTCGTCACGGCCGAACGGTTCACCGCAGCCGAAGCGTTCCGCATCGGACTCCTGCACGACATCGTGCCTGCGACTGCGCTGAACGAGCGCGTCGACGACCTGCTCAATGCGCTGCTCGCCGCGGGTCCCGACGCCCAGCGCGAATGCAAGGCGCTCATTCGCAATGTCGCGCGCGGGCCGATCGATGCTCGCATGATCGCCGGCACCGCGCAGCACATCGCCGCGGTGCGCGCGTCCAGCGAAGGCAAGGAGGGCGTTGCCGCGTTCCTCGGCAAGCGCCCCGCGGCGTGGGTGAAGCAGTGACTACCGACTATCGACCATCGACCGCCAAGACATACGGCTGATCGCTGCGGCCAACCCATATGCATCCCCTCGACGCCCTCGACACCTGGCAGCTCGTAGCGCTTGCCTCCGTACTCGGGCTCGCAAGCGGCGTGCGGTTGTACGCGGTGCTGTTCGTCGTAGGGGCCGCGGGTGCGCTGGGCTGGGTTGATCTGCCGGCAGGACTGCGCGTCCTTTCGCATCCGTTCGTGCTCGCCGCCTCCGGGTTCATGTGCTTCGTCGAGCTGTTCGCCGACAAGGTGCCGGGACTCGATTCGCTGTGGGACATCGTGCA
>DATKLH010000331.1:0-2413 GCA_035542515.1 Casimicrobiaceae bacterium | reverse complement strand
CAGGAAGGTGCCCAGCCGGTCGAGCTGCGTATTCCAGAACCGCTCGTGACGCTCGAGCCATTCGAGCGCGCTTTTCATGCCCTTGTCCTTCAAACGACAGTTGACCGTGCGACCGGCCTTGTGTCGTTCGATCAAACCGGCGTCTTCGAGGATCGTCAGGTGCTTGATGAAGCCGGTGAGCGACATCCCGAAGGGCTTGGCGAGCTCGCCGACCGTGCGTTCGCCGTTGCGTAACGCCGCAAGCACGGCGCGACGTGTCGGATCGGCGAGCGCGCCGAACACCGCGTCGAGTCGGGCGCTCGAATAGTTAACCATTTGGTTGAGTGTGGGACGGCCGCGGGCGCATGTCAAGGAAATTCCGCGAACGGCCAATGCGCCGTGCCGGTCGTGATTCGCATCGGAGCGCGGGCGAGCCATCGCGCCGTGCGTGGGTATCGTTTCGGTGTGCGGGAAGCGACCGCCAATCCCGGCCACCCGATCACCCCCGGCCGCGCGCACAACGCGCGTTCACTTTCGCATGTTGAGTTTACGGACGTATGACCCGCCCGCACCGCGGATTGCGTCCGATATTCCCGGGAGGTCATGCATCCGCCGGCCCGGACGGCGGCGGTGGCGATACCATGGAAAGCACATCGAGCTGCCGGGGAGCCGTGGAGGGCCACCGACGGGACGGGACGGCCGCCCGACTACAACTGTTCGGGCCCGTCGGCGGCCGTCGGGAATAAAAACCTCCCACGCACGGTAAGAAGCGGAGGGATAGGAGAATCGCTTGTCGCAGCACCCTCGCTTCGAAGCGCTGGTCATGCCGCACCTGGATGCGGCCTACAACCTTGCTCGCTGGCTCGCGCGCGACGCGCACGACGCCGAGGACGTGGTGCAGGAGGCCTGCATCCGCGCGATGCGCTACGCCGATTCCATCCGGGGCGAGGGCCGCAGCTGGTTCCTGACCCTGGTGCGCAACGCGTTCTACGACTGGCTGGCCAGCAACCGGCCCGCGGAGGTGGTCTACGACGAAGCTGCGATCGAGCGCGCGGTGGACGACAGCGGCAGCGAACCGCAGCAGGCGGCGATGCGCCGTGACGACTCGCGCACGCTCGATGAAGCGCTCGCCGCGCTGCCGTTGCAGTTCCGCGAGGTGCTCGTGCTGCGCGAGCTGGAAGAGCTTTCGTACAAGGAGATCGCACACGTATGCGATATTCCGATGGGAACCGTGATGTCGCGGCTGGCGCGTGCGCGCGCACTGCTGCAGCGATCGCCGGCGGTGCAGGCGATCGCGGAAGTCCCGGTGAGGCGCAGCGTATGAACTGCCACGAAGCCGCGTCGAGAATCGAGCGCCACGTCGACGGCGAGCTCGGCATGTTCGAGCGTCGCTCGTTCGAGCGTCATATGCGCGATTGCCCGAAGTGCGCCGCCCAACGCGCGCAGCTCGTCGACCTGCAGGGCCGCATACGGGCCGAAGCGCCACACTATGCCGCACCTGCGGCACTGCGCGCGCGCATGGAGTCGCTCCTTGCGTCGCACACTGCCGCGCAGCCGCGTGCGAGGAAGTCGCAGCCGTGGATGTGGCTGACCGCCGGCGCGGCGAGCGGTTGTGTCGCAACGCTGCTCGGCATCTACGTCGCCACGCACGTGATCGACTGGCAGCGCAGCCAGGACGTGGTGGCGGAGGTCGTGGCGTCGCACGTGCGCGCGACATTGGCCGATCACCGGATACAGGTCGCATCGTCGGATCAGCACACGGTGAAACCGTGGCTGTCCGAGCGGCTCGACTATTCTCCGCCGGTGCGCGATCTCGCCGCGGACGGTTATCCGTTGATCGGCGCGCGCATCGATTCGCTGGATGGACGCCGGGTCGCGACACTGGTCTACCAAAGGCGCCTGCACTGGATCGATGTGTTCGTCGTCCCCGCCTCGGAGCGCGCGCACGATGTCCGCGAGCAGAGCGTGCGCGGATGGAATATCGTGCGTCGCAGCGCCGCCGACATGGATTGGATCTTCGTGTCCGATCTGGCGAGCGACGAGCTCACGGCGTTCGCCGACGAGCTCGCGACACGGGTCGCGGGGCCGTAGGGCGTTGCTGCGGGGCGGTGGAGCGCCGCCACATCGGCCGGATAACTTATTTGGGCCGCGTTTGTTCGCCTACTCCACATCGTCGTTCCGGCGATGCTGGAACCTTGAAGCACGGCCGCGCTGCGCGGCTCCTACACCGGGATGATCATTTGGTGTTCCAATCGCGGGCCGCAATGCGTGAAAACGAAAGGCCCGGTTACCCGGGCCTTTCGTGGTCAACGTCACTGGATCCCCGTTTTCACGGGGATGACGCACACGCACTCGTCTCGCGCGCGGCACAGCTGCGCGCGAGCCGGCTTGCGCGTCACATATCCATATCGCCCATGCCGCCCATGCCACCGCC
>DATKLH010000330.1:0-2209 GCA_035542515.1 Casimicrobiaceae bacterium | reverse complement strand
ACCCGGACGCGGATCTCGTTGAACGTGCCAAGATAGGCGTTCTCCTCGACCTGGGCCGACACCCTCGTGCCGTCGCTGCGCTCGGCGGGGTCGATCAGCACATCCTCGGGACGAACACCCAGCACCACGGCATCGCCGACGGCAAGCGTTGCATCGGAACGCGCATGGACCAGGCCCACGTCGGTTTTCACCGAGACCGCGTCGCCGCTTCGCTGCACGACCGTGCCGGGCACGAAGTTCATCTTGCCGATGAATTCCGCGACGAAGCGCGTGCGCGGTGCGGCATAGAGATCTGCCGCGCAGCCGCATTGCTCGATGCGTCCGCCGTTCATCACGGCGATGCGATCCGATATACGCATCGCCTCGGATTGATCGTGGGTGACGTAGAGCGTCGTGGTGCCGAGCGCTTTCTGGATGCGCCGGATCTCGATCTGCATCGCCTCGCGCAGCTTGAGATCGAGCGCACCGAGCGGCTCGTCCATGAGCAGCACCCGTGGCTCGCAAGCCACTGCGCGCGCGAGCGCGACGCGCTGTTGCTGCCCTCCGCTCAACTGCGCCGGGAAGCGATCGTAGACATCGGGCAGGCGGATGAGCGCCAGCAGCTCGGCGACGCGCTCGCGCACGCGCGCACGCGGCACGCCGCGCTCCACCAACCCGAAGCCGACGTTCTGGCCGACGGTCAGATGCGGAAACAGCGCGTAGCTCTGGAACACCATGCCGATCGAGCGACGCTCCGGCGGAACTCCGGTGACCTGTTGGCCGTCGATCACGATGCGCCCGGCCGAAGGGTCCACGAAGCCGGCGAGCATGCGCAGCAGCGTGGTCTTGCCGCAGCCGGACGGCCCTATGACGCTGAGCAGCTCGCCCTTGGCGATGTCGAGGTCGACGTCGTCGAGCGCCACGACGCTGCCGTACTGCTTGGATACGCGCTCGAGGCGCACATGCGCTTGCGCGGGCATCGGACCGGCATCTCAATGCAACATGATGCGGTTCCATTCCTCACGCCACTTGAGGATGTCGATGTTGTCGAAATCGACCATGCGCATGTTCGCGATCTGCGCCGGCGCCAGCATGAGGACCTCGTGCAGCAGCGGATCCTTGTCGAGCTCGCGCAACGCATCCTTGTTGACCGCGACCGAACCCAGTCGCAGCGCGAGCTCGCGCTGCACCTCCGGGCTGATGTAGCGGTCGACGAAGTAGTGCGCTGCTTCCGCGTTGGGCGTCCCCTTGACCAGCCCCATGTACCCGCGCTCCCAGATGCCGGTCTTGTCGCCAACCTTGAGCGCGGCGAACTTGGCCCAGTCGTGGCCCGCGCGACGCAGGCGCACCGCCCAGCTCGCGCCCATGAAGTTGGCCCAGATATCGCCGTTGGCAAGCGCGGTCTGCGCCGCCGGGTTGCCGGTGAAGAACTGGGTTGCGCCGAGGCCTTTCATCGCCTCGATGCCCGGCGCGACGTTGGTCTCGCTGCCGCCTGAATCGAGCGCAAATCCGAGCACCACGAACAAGCCCAGGTTGTTCGAGATGTCGGGAACGCCGACACGGCCTTTGAGCTTGGGATCGAGCAGATCGCGGTAGCGCGTGGGCGGGGCCAACCCGAGCTCGCGAAACTTGTCGGCGTTGTAGACCACCCCATCTTCGAACACCCAATCGGGGACGAGGTATCCGTCCTTGGCGATCGGAGACACGAGTCCTGCCGAGTGGCTGAGCTTCGCGACGTCGTATTTCTGCAGCACGCCGGCGCGCATGAACAGCGGCGCGCTGGGTTCGTCGACTTCGGTCAGGTCGAACGGCGGGGCCTTGCCGCGCGCCGCAATCAGCTTGGCGAGATGCGCGCTCGGCGGCCCGGTGACGAATTCCACTTTCGCGCCGTGTTGCTCCATGTCGGCTGCGATGAGGCTCTGCAGACCGTCTTTCCAGGGGCCGCCGTAGGTGGCGACTCGCAACGTGACGCCGTCGAAGCGCTTCACATCCGCGCCGCTCGCCGTGCTCACCGTGACGGTGAGCAACAACGACATCGTCAGCAGCCACAAGATCGTCGATGATCGGTTCGTCCTCATGCGGGGCCTCGTCGGTGATGGGGCGTGATGCGAAACGCAACGCTGCGGCGACGTTCGTGCGGCGGGACTGCGCGACACGCCGATCACGCGCGCCGCCGCGCTCATCGCGTGCGCGCCTCGAGCTCTTCGATCAGCGCGGGCAGCATCTGCTG
>DATKLH010000329.1:0-6451 GCA_035542515.1 Casimicrobiaceae bacterium | reverse complement strand
CAGATCGGTGACATCGTCGAGCGCATCCTGAGCGACCTCGAGGACAAGAAGATCGACAAGGGTCGCCAGTTCTCCGAGACGGGAATGACCGAGATCTGCGACCTGCACGCGCGCCTGATCGCCAACCTGCGCCTCGGGCTGTCGGTGTTCCTCAATGGCGACCTGAAGAGTGCGCAGGAACTGCTCGCGCAGAAGGTGCTGTTCCGCGATCTGGAGCGCGCCTACGCGAATTCGCACCTGGGCCGGCTCGCCGTGAGCACCATCGAAAGCATCGAAACCTCGTCGATGCACCTCGACCTCATCGCCGACCTGCGCCGCATCAACTCGCACATCTGTTCCATCGCATACCCGATCCTCGAGGAAGCCGGCGTGCTCGCGCACACGCGGCTCAAGTCGCCCGAGCCCTCCCCTCCGCCACCGGAGCGGGCAAGTCGCAAGCCGGGCAAGGACCCATGGGCCAAGCGCAAGCCCAAGACGGCGTAATCCCATGTCGCTCACCCTCTCGGAGATCCTCCTCTTGTTCGCCCGCAAGGGCGGTCGTGCCTACGACGGCGAAGGCGTGACGCAACTCGAGCACGCGCTGCAGGCTGCGGCGCTCGCCGAAGCGGAAGGCGCGCTGCCATCGGTGGTCGCAGCAGCGCTGCTGCACGACCTCGGCCACATGGTGAACGATCAGGGTGAAACGCCGACGTTGCGCGGCGTCGACGACCTGCATCAATACGCGGCGCTGCCCTTCCTGCGCGGGCTCTACGGCGAGGACGTGCTCGAGCCCATCAAGCTCCACGTCGACGCGAAGCGCTATCTCTGCGCGACGCGTCCAGGCTACTACGAGGCCTTGTCGGCGGATTCCAAGCGTTCACTGACGCTGCAGGGCGGTCCGTTCAGTGCGGATGAAGCGACCGCTTTCATCGAGCGACCGTTCGCGGAAACCGCGGTGCGCGTTCGACTCTGGGACGATCAGGCGAAGCGCACTGGCGCAGCGACCCCGCCGCTCGCGCACTTCATAGCTGCTCTCGAGGCCGCGCAGCGACACTCGGAGTGACCTACGGTCGCATAGCCGGCTCCGGGACACCGTAGATGGCCCCGGAGCTGTCCCTTGGCGTGACCCTCGCCGTGCTCGGCGCCGGGTTGCTACATGCAAGCTGGAACGCGCTGCTCAAGGGCAGCGCCGGCGGCGAGCCCATGTTCGACACGGCCGGTGTCGTTTCGGCATCCGCGTTGTGGTCGCTGCTCGCATTGCCATTCGTGCCGATACCTGCGCCATCGGTGTGGTGGTTCATCGCGGCGTCGTCGGTCATCCACTTCGGCTACTACATCACGCTGGCTCAGGCGTATCGCAGCGGCGACCTCTCGTTTGCCTATCCGCTGATGCGCGGGACGGCACCGCTCATTGTCGCCGTGCTCGGCATCGTGGTGCTCGGCGAGCGGCCCACGGTGCAGGTGGCGATCGGAATCCTCCTGATCTGCGCCGGCATCGTGAGCATCGCGTTCGTGCGGCGCGAGCGCCATCCACCGGCTGCGGCGAGATGGGCGTTCGCGAACGCCGCCTTGATCGCGTGCTACACGCTGGTCGACGGCGCGGGCGCGCGCGCATCGGGTAACGCGCTCGGTTATGTAAGCTGGCTGCTGTTCCTCGAAGGATGGCCATTCCTGCTGTGGATCTATTGGCGCAACGGGCGTCGCGCAGTCTCCTACGTGCGCACGCAATGGCGGAGGCATCTCGTCGGCGGACTGTTCAGCCTCGCAGCGTACGCAATCGTCCTGTGGGCGATGACCCGCGCACCGGTTGCGGCGGTCGCGGCGCTGCGCGAGACGTCGGTCCTCTTCGCGGCGTTGTTTGGATCGATCTGGCTCAAGGAAGGCTTCGGCCCGATGCGCCTTGCGGGAGCCGCGAGCGTGGTTGCCGGCATCGCCGCCCTGAAGCTCTGAGCCCTCTTCATTTCCAAATCATCGACGACAGCGAGCGTGCGCCGAATGGAAGTCCCCGCACAAGCACGAGTCGTGGTCATTGGCGGCGGCATCGCCGGCGTCTCCACCGCCTATCACCTTGCGAAGCTCGGCATGAGGGACGTCGTGCTGCTCGAGCGGGGTCGCCTCACCTGCGGAACGACGTGGCATGCGGCGGGACTGGTCGGGCAAACGCGCACATCGCGCAACGCGACGCGCATGAGCCGCTATGGTATCGACCTCTACGCATCGCTCGAGCAGGAGACAGGTCTCGCGACAGGGTGGAAGCAGTGCGGAAGCCTCAACGTCGCGAAAACGCCCGAGCGCCTCACACTCATGCGCCGGCAGATGGCACGGGCCAAGAGCTTCGGCGTGCAGTTCGAATGGGTCTCGCCGCAGGAGGCCGGACGCATCGCGCCGATCCTGCGCACCGACGACCTCGCCGGCGGCGTATGGATTCCCGGCGACGGCAAAGCCAATCCCACCGATCTCACCCAATCGCTCGCCAGGGGCGCGCGCATGCGCGGGGCGACGCTGCTCGAAGGCGTGCGCGTGAGCGGCATCACCGCACACAACGGTCACGTCGATGGCGTTCAGTGGCAGGGCGACGTCGAGCGCGGCACGCTGCGATGCGAAGCGGTGGTCAATTGCAGCGGTCAATGGGCGCGCGAGCTTGGCGCGCACCACGGGGTCACCGTGCCGCTGTACTCCGCCGAGCACTTCTACATCGTCACCCGACCGATCGAAGGCGTGACGCCGGCGTTGCCGGTCATTCGCGACCCCGACGGATTCATCTACCTGAAGGAGGAGGTTGGCGGTCTGGTCATGGGAGGCTTCGAGCCGGTTGCCAAGCCATGGAACGTCCATCCGATTCCCGAGCGCTTCGAGTTCCAGCTGCTGCCGGAAGACTGGGACCAGTTCGAGATCCTCATGCGCAACGCCATCCATCGCACGCCGTGCCTGGAATCGGCGCAGGTCAAGCTGCTGCTCAATGGCCCGGAGAGCTTCACGCCCGACGGCAACTTCGTGCTCGGCGAAGCGCCGGAGCTGCGCGGCTACTTCGTATGCGCGGGCTTCAACTCCGCGGGGATCGCCAATGCCGGTGGCGCGGGGCGGCTGATCGCGGAATGGATCGACGCCGGCGAGCCGCCGTTCGATGTGTGGGATGTCGACATACGCCGGTTCGCGCCGCTGCACGCCAATCGCCGCCATCTTGCCGATCGCACCGTCGAATCCCTGGGCCTGCATTACGCGATGCGCTGGCCGCGCGAGGAGCTTGCCACCGTGCGGCCTTTGCGCCGCTCGCCGTTGTACGACCGCCTGCGCGCGAAAGGCGCGGTTTTCGGTTCCAAGCTGGGCTTCGAGCGGGTCAACTATTTCCTCCCGGCCGGATGCAGCGAGCCAGCGCCAACGCTCGGGACGCCGGGCTGGTTGCCGTTCGTCATCGAAGAGCAGCGAGCGTGTCGCGAGCAATGCATGGTGTTCGACCAATCGTCGTTTTCCAAATACCTGCTCAAGGGACGCGATTCGGTGGCGTTGCTGCAGCGACTTTGTGCCAACGAGATGGACGTGCCGATCGGCCGCATGGTGTACACCGCGATGCTGAACGAGCGCGGCGGCTTCGAGAGCGACGTGACCGTGACGCGCATCGCGGCCCATGCGTTCTTCATCCTCGGCGGTTCGGCGCAGAGCACACGCGACATCTCCTGGATCGAGCGCCATATCGAAAGCGAC
Source organism: Casimicrobiaceae bacterium (assembly GCA_035542515.1). GTDB lineage: Bacteria > Pseudomonadota > Gammaproteobacteria > Burkholderiales > Casimicrobiaceae > VBCG01. The sequence continues at coordinate 2,770 of DATKLH010000329.1, read as the reverse complement.
GAGCATGCCGAGCTGGTCGATGTCACCAGTGGCTATTGCGTGATCGCGGTCATGGGACCCAGCGCTCGGGCGCTGCTCGAATCGATCGGCGCGACCGGCGAGGACCTTTCGCAGCAGGGAATGCCGTTCTCGACCGCGCGCGACATCGACGTGGGTTACGCCCGCGCGCGTGCGGCGCGGATGAGCTACGTCGGGGGTCCCGGATACGAGCTGGTCGTGCCGACCGACCAATGCGCGACGCTCTACGACGCGTTGTGGAGCGAAGGCGAACGCTTCGGGCTGCGCGACGGCGGCTACTACACCATCGACGCGTTGCGCATCGAGGCGGGACGGCGCGCGTGGGGCGCCGAGCTCTCGCCCGACGACACGCCGTTCGAAGCGGGCATCGGCTACGCCGTCAGGCTCGGCAAACCCTCGCCGTTCATCGGGCGCGAAGCGCTGTTGCGGCAGCAGTCGACCGGGCTGCGCAAGCGCCTCCTGTTGCTCACGCTCGACGATGCGGACGCCTATGCGTGGGGCGGAGAGCCGATCCTGATGAACGATCGCGCGGTCGGCGAACTGACCTCGGCCGGATACAGCCGCGCGCTGGGACGCGTGGTTGCGATGGGTTACGCGCGCTGCGACGAAGTGCTCACCGACGCCGCGCTGCTCGGTGCACGCTACGCGGTGGATATTGCGGGAGACGTGCTTGCGGCCACGCCGCACCTTGTGCCGCCACGTTGATCGAGCCGATCGCGGCATTGCCGCGCCAGCCGAAGCCGCTCACCGCGCGGTGGAGTGCGTCTGGTCGTCCAGCGCCATCACAGGTTGCGGATATCGGAAATGATCCAGCCGAAGAAGAAGACCGCGGTCCCCGCCCATAACGTCGCCACGATCGGCGCTTCCGTGTAGCCATACCAAAGCGTAGCGTTGATCGTGCACAGCAGCACCACCATCAGCTTGAGCGCCCGGTTGCCCATCGTTCCGATTCTAGCTTGCCGGAAAGCGCCAGCGGCATGCCGAGCCGATCGCCGGTGGTGGTCGGATGTTGTATCGAGAGTACACGGCTGCCGCTTGAACAGACGGCCAATCGCGCGTCGGCTGGGGCAGGGACGCGCTCACGAGTCAAGCTCGATGAGCTCCGCGCGCACCTGGGATCGGGCAACGTGGAGCACGCCGACGCAAATGGGCAGCGAGAAGCGACGCGGACCCGCGCTTCCGGGGTTGACGAACAACACGCCATCGCGCGCCGAACAGAGCGGACGATGTGAATGGCCCGAGACCACCGCCTGGACGGTCTCAGCATGATTGCGGCGCAACATCGTAATGTCGTGCAGCACCAGGATGCGCACCGTTCCGACTTCGAGGATCGCGGTTTCGCCCAGTTCGGCAGCCCAGGCGCCCACATCGTTGTTGCCGCGCACAGCCGTGAGCGGTGCGATATCGCGCAAGCGCTCGAGAATCGCCGCGTCGCCGATGTCCCCGGCGTGGATCAGGAAGTCGCTGCCGGCGAGCGCAGCGAGCGCCTGCGGTCGCAGCAAGCCGTGCGTATCCGAGATAAGGCCGATGCGGACCGAAGCAGCGCGCTGGTCCGCAGCAACGCTATCGGCAGCGCCGGGACGGTCGGAACGTCTGATCACCGCCTCGGCTTCAGGTGCTTGAAGTACACGTTCTCGCTTTCGCCGGCGTCGTTCACGTGCGTGTGCCCGCTGGGCGCGTACCCGCACTTTTCGAGCAGGCATTGCGCCGGAACGTTCGATGCGCCCACCGGCACGAACAATCGCTGCTTGGCGCAGCGGCGCTCGAGCTCGCCCAAAAGGCGCGTCGCAACGCCGCAACGCCTGCTCGAGATCGCCACCATGAGCAGCGGCACGAAGCCCTCGTACAGGAAGCCATCGTTGACGATGGCGTAGCCGACGATATCGTCGCCGTCGGTCGCCACGACGCATTGTCCGTCGCGCAGCGCATCACGGACGAGCTGTGCGCGATCGGGATCGGCGCGCAACAGTGGATCGACGAACTTGAGTGCCGGCAGGTCGTCCTTCGCCCCGGTGCGCACCGTAGCAGCGGAGAACGCCTCGCTCGTCGACACGACGATCGGCTGTGGAGCCTGTTTCACTTGTTAGCTCCTTGCCCGATCGCTTCCGCGCTTGCGTCATCCGTGAATAGCGCGATGCATCGCTCGCACAGGCATGCGACACCTCGCGCAGCGTCCGGCAGCTGCGCGAGCAAGCCCGCCGGCACCTGAACCCGCGTGCACCAACAATCCGCGGCCGCTCCGCTCGCCATTGCGCATGCGTTGGACGCGCCGCACCGAGGACAGCGCGAGACGTCGAGAGTCATCGCAACCCCCTCAGTCGGCCGTGAACCCCGAGGCCTTCACGATGGGGCCCCATTTGTTCCAATCGTTGCGCACGACCGTCGCAAACTCCTCCGGCGTGCTGCCCACCGCTTCCATGTTGAGCGCCGCGAGCTTGGCGGCGACGTCGGGCGATTGCGCGGCTTTCGCGATGGCCGCTGACAGGCGGTCGACCACCACCTTGGGCGTGGCCGCCGGCGCAAACACGCCGAACCATGCCGAGCCCTCGACGTTGAACCCTTCCTCCCTGAACGTCGGAATGTCCGACATCGCCCCGGAGCGCTTGCTGCCGGCACTGGCGAGGATGCGAAGCTTGCCTGCCTTGTGCTGTTCGGACAGGTCGCCCATCGCGTCGAATGCCGCGGGAACCTGGCCGGTGGTGAGCTCGGCCATGTAGGCCGAGGTCCCCTTGTATGGAACGTGAGTGACTTC
>DATKLH010000328.1:0-7889 GCA_035542515.1 Casimicrobiaceae bacterium | reverse complement strand
GGATTGCGCCAGTGGCGCTCGAGCGGGCCCCGCACGCGCGCACGGGTCCGAGGCGGCGGGATTCGCGATCGACAGCCAGAACTGCGCAGCGCCTTTCGCGCCTGCGCGCGGGATCCCTTCGCGAGCGATCCGGCGACGATGGCCGCGTTGATCGCACCGGCGCTCGTGCCGCTCACCTGCCGGATCTCGATGGTACGCTGCGCCAGGAGCGCATCGAGCGCGCCCCACGTAAAGGCACCCCACGAGCCGCCGCCCTGCAACCCGAGTGCTATCGACCGGGTGCGTGGCAGCGCTCGTGGTTTCGCATCCGTTCGTATTCATCGCGGCCGTCGACATGTCCTGGCTACTGCGCGGTCGGCAATGATCCCCGACGCCGTAGATTGCCGTGGTCGGCATGCGAAGGTGTCAGCGAGGCGTCTGTGTTTCGTGGAAAGGTAGGCTGGCGGAACCGGACGCAGGCGAGCTACGACCGCTCAGGACCTGCACGATCGCGAATTGCTCCTGCAGGGACTTCACATGCTCGCAGCCTTGGTCGGCTGCGTGGCTCGCGTCTGCATGTCGACCCATTGCACCACATCGTCGAGCACGTGAGCGACTGCCTCGTCGAAGCCGTGAACAGCACCGGCTGCGTCGAAGCTGGTGGCCGGCGCTGCGCTTGCGAAGGAGCGTCTGGCCAGCACGCGTCGGGTACGTGCATCGATCACCTGGGCGGTCATGAACACGCGCGCCGTCCCCGGCGCCTCGACCGCGTCGTGGTAGATCTCGTCGATGTGCGTCGCGAGAAGATAGCGAGCCTCCTCTCCGCCATGCATCAAGCGGGTCCCGAGCTGCGCCTGCACGACCCGGTTCGGCCGCTCGGCCCAGTGATTGAACTGGTAGTACCCGCGCGTTCCCGGTGTGCGGCTGAACACGATGTCCTGCGTGTCGTAGAACGAAGCGACGGTCGTTGGCAGGACGGCGACGGCGGCCGAACGCTGCAACTGGCCGTCGAGGGCTACTGCGGTCGGCAGCGCGCCGACAACGCCGTCACGCTGCACGTCTGCCCCGCGCCCCGCCCCGGCTTCGAGGACATAGAAACGATCGGCCTGGCGCATCCCGGGAGCAGCGCATGCGGTGAGCAGGACGACGAACAGCAACGCGAAGGTGTGTCTCATCGTGAGCCCTCTCCCGGGCCGAGCGCGTCCGCGGAGGGCCCGAAGATGATCTGCCGTGGATTGCGGAGTCGCCCCGCTGTCGTTCCGACCGAATCGGCCGCGGATCGCAGGCTGCGTGCCGTATCCCGGACTTCGTCGCTTCCGTTGACGAGCAGTGTGTCGGCACGAAGCGTCAGCTGATCCGCATCGTCGGCGATCCTGCGCACTGCGTCTCGTGCCTCGCTCATGGTCGTTGTCGCTTCTGCGCCGAGAGTGTCGTAGCGCGCAGTCAGGGTGTGCGCATCGGCCGTCAGCGAGGCCGCGAGACCGCGCACTTCATCGCTGGCGCGTGCGAACGAGACCATCGCGCCGTCCGCCTTGGCGAGCGTTTGGTCGACGTGGTGCGACGCGACGCGAACATCGGCCAGGATGTCGGTCAACGCCGCACGGTTTGCGGGCGACAGCACCGAGTTGAGGTTCTGCATCGTCTCATCCGCGTGCGCAGCGAGCTGGTCGATCGATTGCGACAGGTGCTGCAGCGGCGATTGGCCTTCGCCAACGACGGGACAGGGTTCGCCGGAAGGAACCTGCGTCAGGAGCGGACTGTCCTCGGTGCCATTGACCAGTTGCAGGCTTGCAAGCCCGGTGAGAATGTTGCGTTCCACCACGGCGGTCGTGCTTTGGCGCACCGGTGTGTTCGCATCCACCGCGATGAAGACCTCAACCGCCGCTGGTCGCGTTGCCGAAAAACGGAAGTTGCTGATCGATCCCACCTTGACGCCGCGCATGGTGACGTCGCCACGCCGCTGGATTCCCTGAAGCGACTGACGCTCGAAGTAGATCTTGTACCGGTGGTCACCGGAGCCCTCGCCGGTGCTGCGCAGCCAGATGAACAGCGCCGTGCAGATGGTGAGCATGACGACAACGACGGCTCCGACCAGCGTGTACCTCGCTTCGCGTTCCATCAGGCGTGCCCCGCAAAATATCGGCGCAGCCACGGATCGTCGACTGCGCGCAATTGAGCAACCGTGCCATCGGCAATGACCCTGCCGCCCCCCAGGGCGATGGCGTGGTCGACGATCGACGCGAGCAGGTCGAGGTCGTGTGTGACCACGAACACGGTCAGCGCCAGGCTGTCGGCGAGCACTCGCAGCAACGTGTGAAACTCGCGGGCGCCGACCGGATCGAGGCCCGACGTCGGTTCATCGAGAAACAGGATCTCGGGCTCCAGTGCGAGTGCGCGAGCGAGTGCCGCCCGCTTGCGCATGCCGCCGGACAGTTGCGCCGGGGACTTGCGGGACGCGTCCGGTGGCAGCCCGACCAGGCCGATCTTGAATCCAACGAGCAGCGCGATCACGTCCGTCGTCAGCGACGTGTGTTCGCGAAACGGCACGGCGACGTTTTCGGCCACCGTCAATGACGAGAACAGTGCCCCGTCCTGGAACAGCACGCCGAAGCGCCGGCGAAGCGTATTGAGTTCGTCATCGCCGCACTGCCATACGTCCGATCCGAGCAATTCGATGTGCCCGGCCGAGGGCCGGATCAGCCCGATGATTTCGCGCAGCAGCACCGATTTGCCGCTGCCGCTGCCGCCGATCAGCGCCGTTACTTCGCCGCGCCGGACAGCGAAGTCGACACCGTCGTGAACGACCTGCCTTCCGAATCGGGTGCTGACACCGCGCGCGAGGATCACCGGCTTCATGTCAGTGGCGCCGGGCAGGCCCAAGCCACTGACGAGTCCCTCGGGGGCTGCGAGCAAAGCGAGCGAGGGGGCGGTTTCATCGCGGTCTCTTGTCGCCTGCATGGTCAGATTCCCAGCCGCTGAAACAAAACCGCGAACGCCGCGTCGAGCACGATCACCCACACGATGCACTGGACCACCGTGGATGTCGTGTTTTCGCCGACGCTGCGCGCGTCGCGTCGTACTTCGAGTCCCTTGCGACACGCGATCATGGCGATGAACAGCGCGAATACCGGCGCTTTGCAAAGGCCGACCAGGACGTGGCGAATCTCGAGCACCGTGTGCACACGGTCGATGAACACGTCGGGCGTGATGTGCAGCAGCAGGGAGCAGACCACCATGCCGCCGAGGGCGCCGGCGATATCGCCGACGAGGACGAGGAGCGGCATTGCGACGATCAACGCAAGAAGCCTCGGTACCACGAGAACCTGGACCGGAGACAATCCCAGGGTCGTGATGGCGTCGACCTCCTCCGCGACCTTCATCGTGCCGATCTGCGCGGTAAAGGCAGCACCCGATCGTCCTGCCACCAGAACCGAGCCGAGGATGGGCGACAATTCGCGGCATACCGCGAGTACGACGCCGTCGGCCACGAACAGGTTCGCGCCGTAGCGCTGCGCTTCGACACCGAGTACGTAGGCGACCACCACACCGATCAGGAAATTGATCAACGTGACGATCGGGATCGCGTCGACGCATACGGCCTCGAACTGCGAAACCGTTTCCCGCGGCCTGAACAGCGAAGGCCGCCGCACGAGCGCGAGCAGCTCGAGCGTCACCCATCCGGCGAAGCGGCAATCGTTTCGGAGCTGTGCCGCGATCGTCATCGTCGCCGCACCGATGCGCCATAGAGATCCGTGACGCACGGCACGAATGTCGTGACGAGCGGTATCGGTGCGTGGACGTACGAGCGCGAGTAACCGCTGGTACTTGGGCTCGAAATGCCGCTCGTCCGTGGCGGAAGGCGGGAAGCCGAGCGCGGTCAGCCGACGCAGCAGCAGGAAGCCGGCCGCCGTATCGATCGACTCGAGCTGGCTGCCATCGAGCACGCAGCGATCGGCCTTCGGAATCGCAATCGCGTCCAAGCTGCGTTCGATTGCCGGTAACACCTGCAGCCGCCAGGAGCCGGCGAGGTGCAGCACCGCGCTGTCGCCTTCGACGGTGCAGTGCACGGTGGCGGGCTTGCCACTCATGGCCGGGTGCCTGCCGATTCAAGGGGCCGCGCGAAGCGCCTAATCCACGATCGCTGGCTGCAGCCGAGCAGCGGACCGGGAAATCTCCGCCGTCTTCTTGGGCAACGCCAGCACGTTGTTCGTCAGCGCTGCCAGGATGGCAGCCTTCGCCTGTTCGCGCCGCACTCGATTGAACGTCTTGCCGATGTCGGTACTGACGCTGTTCGTGTAATGGAACGACGCGTTCAGGATGCTGTGGGCGGGCGCGCAGCTGACCAGTGGTTTGTAGTCCTTCACGATGACGGCTCCGTTCGTTGTCGCGTAGAGGTGCAATGACAGATTCGGATAGGTACCAAGCGTAGGACCACGCATGCGTTGTGTCGTCATGGAACCGTCGGTAATCGGTGATGAATTTGTCGATGGGCTTGCCTGCCAGCCTCGTTTGGACGCGTTGCGAGGCCCATGGATCTGGCTTCTGGCAGCGCGCGTTCCGGCGCGCGAGAAGCGGTCGAGCTCACCGCAACATCATCTGGAGGATGTGCACCCGTCGTGCACATCCACGGGCCAGACGATCGTGAAAACCGGTGCACGCTCGAAGTCGGCCGGCACCAGGGAATGCAAGCTTGCTTCCCGGTCTCTTGCACCAGCGTCGGCGGGAAGAATGGCATGGCCGATCAGGGCGAACGCTTCCGCGATCAGCGTCGAGCAGATGAAGCGGCTCGCGCTGCGCCCCATCGTGGTGGGAACGGAGCGGAGGCGTCGCCACCACCGACGCAGGAGCAGGCTACGCGCGAGCAGCCAGGCGTGCGCAAGATCGTAATCGCAGCCGATGTAGCGCACGATCGATTCGGCGAGCCGGCCGCGGTCGCTGTCGTCCAGACCTACGGGCCGCAGCACGCAGACGCGGTGCGCGTCGAGCTCCGACAGGCGGATCGCGCGCACTCCGCTTGCGATGTGAGCCTCGACGACGCACAGCGGATCGGATGCATCGTCGAGTGCACCTACGTACATCGACACGTGCGACCATCTCGATTGCGTGAGGCGCTCGACCAGCTCCGCACCGCGCGTATTGCCGGCGGTCAGGAGCACGTCTCCGCGGCGCAGTACCGCGGCGAGGGCCTGTTGGTCCGTAGCAGCCGGCAACGAAAATTGCTCGATGGGTTTTGCGAGATACAGCGCAAACGACCTCATCGCGCGAGCACGCGTGCGCTCGAGGAGCGCTGAGAAGCGACGCAGCAGGCGGCGCTTGGCGCGTGTCGCCATCATGCCGCCCCTTTCCGCCCTGCTTGCGTCGGCGGTTGGACGGCGGCTCGCGCCTTGAGCCGTTCGTATTCCGCGGGCAGGTTCGCGAGCCATTCGAACAGCGGACTCGAGGCGGCCTCGTACCGTTGCTGGAACGAGCACGATGCGGAATGCCGGTCGCCGGCGGCCACACCACACTCGGGACATTGTCTTGGCATCGCTACCACGATCCGTGCTCCTCTACGACCGCACCGCCCACATCAATCGCGTCCACAGGCCAGCGACTTGTCTGTTCCTGAAGCAGCCTGAGCAGCGCCGTCGTCACCAGTCGTCATCGGAATGAAGATGCGTGTGCCGGGCATGGAATGCGCGCTCCAGCGCGTCGCATTCGCTTTCCTGGATCTCGTCCTCGAGCACCGACAGCATGTCCCGCGCGGTCTCGTCGATACGACGCGATGAGGCTTCGAGTCGCTCCTGCAGCGTGTTGGAATGGTGGTGCTCGGCGGTCATGGTGTCGCTCCGGAGGCATTCAGCCAGTCTCTTGGCAGTGCAGTTGCAGCGAGGTCGCGTCGCAAATGTGGACGACATTGCGCGTGAAATGAGGCATCGGTCCTCGCTGCATCACCTATCAATCGTTGCCCGAAGACCACGAAGCGGTGGTGGCCGGGACTTCGCGCAGCAAGCGCGCCCTCAGCCGCAACTTCAACTCGTGCGCGTAACGCACTTCTTCCATCGTCGCGAACGCGGGTTCGGGAAGGGCGCAACCCGCCTCGGCCTTGGCGGTATTCGTCTTGGGAACAGCGCAGACGAAGACATGTTCGCAAGGCACATCCCGGGCGCCGCACAGGCGCAGTGGCGTCGCCGCGCTACTCATGCAGGACGGCTGCTCGGGCAGGTCCATCTCGTGGGCTTGCACCGCTTTGCGCGCTGGCGCAGTCGCGGCGATAAAGCGATAACCCCGCCGCGACACCGTCTCGATGTAGCGAGGCTCACGCGCATCGTCGCCGAGTGTCGTGCGCAGCTGGCTGATTGCGGTGCGCAGCACCGAATCGGTGACGAACTGGTGGCCCCACACCGCGTCGAGCAGTGCGTTGGTGCTCAGCAGGGACCCGGGTCGACGCACCAGGGCGCACAGCACTGCAAACGGCGTGGGAGCGAGAACGACGGCCACTCCACCGCACCGCAGTCTTGCGTTCGACTCGTCGAGCTCGAATGCGTCGAAGCGCACGTGTATCGGATTCAGTACAGGAGCGCTTGCGCTCTTTCCGGACATCAGCCTTTCACGCCTGCTGAGGGGAAGGACACTGGCGGCAGTCATCGGGAACCTCGCGATCGGGCTTTGCTGTGATCGCACTATCGCGCCGGTCGTCGATCGCGCGCGAGCCCACTTCAGTGCCGATTTGCGACTCGATGGGTATTCGATGCAACCGCTGAAGAGCAGACGGCGCGCACCACAAGGCGCTGCCGAGACCCTCAGAAGGGGGGCGGCTCCCGCCTCTTCTCGTGGCCGTTGCGGCCGTTCGGGATCACGACGCGCTTCCAGCCGAACAGTCGCGCGTCGAGCGACCATCCGCCGGGCCCGAGCAACGCGAGCGCAGCGGCGAGTGTTGCAAGCAGCACGTAGAAGGCCGCTTCACCGGGGTTGGTGAAGGCGTGCACCGACGTGTTGATGGCAGCCAGAGCACCGACGATGGGGGTCCACAGGCCGAGGATGATCAGCACACCAAGCGCGACACAGATGATGTGGAATGCGAAGGAAGATGGCGAGGAGGTGGCAACGAGTGCCGTTACGCCGTGAATGGCCAGCGCGCCGCCTGCGACCACGCGCATCAGCAGAAGCCCGACGCCGGGCGCGCCATGGGCGAACGTGGAGAAGAGTCTTCGCACGCATCGAGTCTACGGTCGGGCCGCCAACGCCGAAACCCTCGAAAGAGCGCGCTGCCTGCCCCTTTCGGGCGCGGCGAGCCGTCGCGGTCGGCGTGTCGTAACGGAACTACAGCTCGATGATGCCGCGCTTGAGCCCGATCATCGCCGCGTGCGTGCGATCCTTGGCGTCGAGCTTCGACAGGATGTTGCGGACTTGCCCCTTGACGGTCTCCTCGCTGAGCGAGAGCGCCCTGGCGATCTCCTTGTTCGCGTTGCCTTGCGCGATCAGCCGCAGGACGCGCACTTCCGCGGGCGTCAGCACGTCGTCGGTCGCATGCTCGGCGAGCTCGAACGATACGTCCGGCGAAAGCGCCTTCTTGCCGGCATGCACCGCACGGATGGTGTCGACCAGCTCCTTGTGCAACGCGTTCTTAAGCAAATAGCCACGGGCGCCAGCCTGCAGCGCCCGCAGCGCCTGCGCATCGCCGGCGTAGGTCGTCAGCACGATGATGCGCGCGTCGGGAAATTCCGCGCGCAGCGCGCTGATCGCATCGAGCCCGCCCATCTCGGGCATCTGCAGGTCCATGAGCGTGATGTCCGGCCGATGGGTGCGGAATGCCTGGATCGCCTCGCGTCCGTTCGACGCTTCGGCGACGACGGCCATGTCCGGTTGCACGCCGAGCAGGCTCACGATGCCTTGGCGCACGATGGGATGGTCGTCGACGCAGAGAATGC
>DATKLH010000327.1:0-2101 GCA_035542515.1 Casimicrobiaceae bacterium | reverse complement strand
CGCGTTGGCCCGCGGTCTCGCCAAGTACAATCGAGGTCATGAAATCGATACTCGCCGCTCTGATGCTGGTGATCCCCGTCTGCGCCTGGTGCGCGTCGGCGGACCAGCATGACCTCCGCCTCAGCGACGTGCGCGTCGTCGCCCCGCCGCCCGGCGGTCGCACTGCGGCGGCGTATCTTGTGATCCAGAACCGCAGCGGCACTTCCGATGCGCTCCTGTCGGTCAGCACGCCTGCCGCCGCGGCGGTGGACATCCACGAGATGGCGATGGAGGGCAACATGATGCGCATGCGCGCGGTGCCTCGTCTGCCGCTGCCCGCCGGCGCTACGGTAAAGCTCGAACCCGGCGGTTATCACGTCATGCTCGATGGCCTCAAGGCGCCGCTGCGCGCCGGTGACAAGGTTCCGCTCCGCTTCACTTTCCAGACGGCTGGAACCGTGGACGTCACGGCGGAAGTGGTCCCGATCGGTTCGAGCTCGACCTCAAGGTAGGACGTGTCGAGACACGCTCCAGGGGCGCCTTGCGCAAACGCAAGATCCATCAACACCCGCCGCGCTAGAATGCGCGCGGCCTCTGTCCTATGTCTCGCGGGGAAAGCATGAAGATCACGCTCATCGGATCGCGGTACTTCGGTGCCGCTGCGTTCGAACGTCTCAAGCAGGAAGACGTCGACATCGCCTGTGTGGTCGCGCCTGCGGCCGATGATCGGCTTGCCGTTGCGGCCGGCAAGGCCGGCGTTCCGGTGCACGTGCTCGCCAATCCCAAGATCGTTCCCGCCAGCGCGATACCGGAAGGCACCGATCTGATCGTCACCGCGCATACGCATGCGCGGGTCACGCGCGAAGCGCTCGAACGTTCACGGCTGGGCGGCATCGGATATCACCCGTCGTTGCTCCCGCGCCATCGTGGCATCGCAGCCATCGAATGGACCATCAAGGAAGGTGATCCGATCGCCGGCGGCTCGATCTATCACCTCGCCGATCGCATGGATGCGGGCGCGATCGCGGCGCAGGACTGGTGCTTCGTCAAGCGCGGTGAAACCGCGCGCGAGCTGTGGGAGCGCGAGCTGGCGCCGATGGGCCTTCGGCTGCTCGCGCAGGTCGTGCGTGAGGTGCGCAGCACCGGTGTGCTGCCGGCAACGCCGCAGGACGAACGCTTCGCGACGCTCGCGCCTGCGATCACCGAGAGCGTGCCGAGCTGATCGCTGGTTGCCGGGTCCGCCGGCCGATGCGGCCGCGCCGGTTAAAATAGCGGCTATGGAGCACTTCAACTCCACGGCGCTCGCCGGTGGAGTTCCACCGGTCGTCGCATCCGCTCGCGTATCCGACTCCACGCGCAACCGCAGGTCCGTTGCGATATGGCTCGCTGTCTGTTGCGCGCTGGTGTGCGCGATGGTCGTCGTTGGCGGCGTGACGCGCCTCACCCATTCGGGCCTCTCGATCACGGAATGGCAGCCGATCGTCGGAACCATTCCGCCGCTCGACGACACGCAGTGGCAGGAAGCGTTCGCCAAGTACCAGGCGACGCCCGAGTACCGGCTGGTCAACCATGACATGACCCTCGCCGGATTCAAGGGCATCTTCTGGCTCGAGTACTACCATCGACTGCTCGGGCGCCTCATCGGGATCGTCTTTTTCGTTCCGCTGGTGTACTTCGCGGTCCGACGGAGTTTGCCGCGCGGGATGGGATGGCCGCTGGTCGGGGTGTTCGTGCTCGGCGGTTTGCAGGGAGCACTGGGCTGGTACATGGTCGCGAGCGGCCTGGTCGACGATCCGCGCGTGTCGCAGTTTCGTCTCACCGCGCATCTGGGCCTCGCGTTTGCGATCTTCGCCGCACTGTGGTGGGCGACGCTTTCGTTGATCTTTCCCCGCGACGCGGGCGTTCGATCCGACGAGCGATCGCGCGCGAGTCGATTCGCCTATCTCGTGACCGGCGCCGTATTCGTGATGGTTCTCACCGGGGGACTCGTCGCGGGACTGCGCGCGGGTTTCGCGTACAACACCTTCCCGCTGATGAACGGCGCTCTGATCCCACGGGAAATCATGATGGTGACGCCGTGGTGGGAGAACTTCTTCTGGAACATGGCGACCGTCCAGTTCGA
>DATKLH010000326.1:0-7145 GCA_035542515.1 Casimicrobiaceae bacterium | reverse complement strand
GAGCGACTTGTCGGCCTGGTAGCGCGCGTCGCTGGGATCGACCCAACCCACGGCGGAGATCGTGAGCTTGCCCGGCGGGTTCTTGGATGCGGGCGCAGGCGCGGGCATCGTTGTGGGCGCCTGCGCGCCACTATCGGCCTTCGCGATCGTGCTCGTGGAGGCGCCGCCGCTCTTGGCGACTTCGCCGCCGTCGCGATGCGCGAACCAGTTGTAGCCGAACCATCCGCCGGCGGCCAATGCGACAACCACAACGGCCACGACGACGATCACGGCGGAGGTCTGCTTGTTTCCGCTCGAATAGGCAGGCGAACCGGCGGCCGGCGGCATCGCGCCCGCGGCCGGTCCACGACCCGTCGGCGGCGGGGGACTCGCGGGCGGCGCCGCCGTCCTGGTGGCGGTGCCCAGCGGGCGCGCGGTCGCGACGACCGTCGGTTCGAGCGCGGATGACGGCGCCGATGGCACATTCATCGCCGCTGCCGTCGCCTCGCTTGGCGCGATGGACTGCGCCGCGTTATGCAGCGCGGTGATGAACGCCTTGGCGTTCTGGAAGCGATCCTCGGGGCGCTTGGCGAGCGCCATCTGCACCACCGTGTCCATTTCCGGCGGCAACTGCACGTTGAAGCGCGACGGCGGCAGCGGATTCTCTTCGAGCACTTTGCGCATCGTCACCGTCGTGGTGCCGACGAAGGGACGCTCTCCGGTGAGGAACTGGTAGAGGATCACGCCAGCGGAGAACAGGTCGGAGCGCCCGTCGACGGGCAGGCCCTGGATCTGCTCGGGCGACATGTACGCCGGCGTCCCCAGCGCTGCGCCGAGTTGCGTCATGTTGGACGTCTCGATGTGCGCGATGCCGAAGTCGGCGACCTTCACGCTGCCGTCGGGCAGGATGATCACGTTGGCCGGCTTGATGTCGCGATGGACCACGCCCTGCCGGTGCGAGTAATCGAGCGCGGACAGGATCTGCGTCATGATGCGCACGATGTCGCTGGTCGCGAAGCGCTCGTTCGCCTGGAAGTAGTCCTTGAGCTCGCGCCCGTTGACGTACTCCATCGCGATGTACCAGGTGCCGTTCTCCTCGCCGAAGTCGTAGATGCCGACGATGTTCGGGTGCGACAGCCGTCCGGCCGCCTGCGCCTCGCGCCGGAAGCGCGCGATCGCCGCCTCGGGATCGTCGCCTTGCAGCTGGTCGGCGCGGATGGTCTTGAGCGCGACGATGCGCTTGATCATCTCGTCGTAGCCCTCGTACACGACGCCCATCGCGCCGCGCCCGAGCTCGCGCCGGATTTCGTATTTCCCGAGTTTCTCGAGGTCCGCCATCGCTTCTGCTCCCTGCGGACGCTATGAGTCGCGTTCTTGCGCGCGCCTGTTCACCGCGTCCATGTGAAGACGCCGGCAAGCGCCGGCGTCGCATTCGCTCGGTAGATGGGATTATCGCGGCGCGCTTGGCCCCGCCGCGCGCGTTCGCGCGCGGCGGGGCACGCTCGCTCTCCCTAGCCCCTCATCCGGGTTATTTGTACTTGTTGTCGATCTCCCACACGCTCTTCTGGATCAGGCGCTGCACCATCGTGTCGAGCGACACGCCGCCCTGCTGCGACTGGTTCGAGCCGAGCGCGCCGCTGGACGTGGCACCGATCTCCATCTTCTCCTCGGTGTAACCGGTCGCGAGCTGCTCGGTGGTTTCGGCGTTGATCAGCTTGTAGCGCATGCCGATCACCCACACGCTGGTGGCCTCACCGGAATGGACCGAGCCCACACCGGTTCCGACGAGCGCACCGGCTTCCGCGCCGCCGCGCGAGCCGCTGTAGGCGCCGAGGATGCCCGCCATGCGGCCGAGCGTCCCGCCATCGAAGCTCTTCTGCGCAGAGGCGACCTGCTCGGTCTTGAGGATGTCGAACTTGACCACGTACTTGGTGCTCTTGAGCTTGCCCATGCGCAGGTACTTCCGCGCGGCATCCGGGTCGCCGAGGTTGTAGGCGAGCGCGAACTCGTTGAGCACCGGCCCGAGGTTGCTGCGCTCGAGCACGGTGAAGTTGGCATTGCCGAGCTCGAGCTCGCCGTAGTCGGCGATGTTGTTGGCGGTGAACTTCTGCAGGAACGTCGCGTTGTTGCTCTTGATCTCGCCCGGCAGCACCACCAGCATCGGCCCCTTGATGTTGGCGTGGCTGTACTCGACCTTCTGGTACATCGCCTGGTCGGCCGACGCATTCGCCTTCTGCGAAGTCTCGCTGCCCGCGGTCGGCGAGGGGTTGCCGAAGCGCGGCTGTGCGAGCGCGAGCGACGCGCAGGTCAGCAGCGCGGCACCCATAACCGGAACGATCCATTGCGACGAGCTGCGAATCTTCATCTCACTGCCTCCCTTGCAAAATGACGGTTGTTGCCGCGAACGGCGTCACGACTACTTCGCCTTCGCCTTGCCCGCGAATCCCGCGTTGCGGCAGTAATCGCTGTAGAGCTGGGCGACGACGTCGTCCGCCTTCTCGTTGACCAGCGTCAGCGCCATTCCGGCGAGATCCGCGCCGGCGTAGGAGCTGTTGCTTGCGCTGGTATCGGAAAGAACCCGGCCGCCGGTGTCGGTGAGCGTGAAGTCCATCGTCACCGCGACCTGGTTGACCGGAATCATCGGATTGCGACTGGCGCGCCTGGTGATGAAACCGCGCAGGATGAAATTCGCACCCAGGCGCCTGCTCGCCGAGAGCGCGGCGTCGGGATCGTTCTTGAAATACGCGTCGATCTCGGCTTGCGCGATCTGCGCGCGGATCTGCTCCGGCGTGTAGGTGCGCAAGCCGACCGAGCGCAGCCGCGCGTTGAGCGCCTGGTAGTGACGACCGTAGTTCTGCTGGACCGCGTAGATCACGCCGGCGGAGCGTTCCTCGCCGATGATCAGCATGATCTTCTTGTCCTTGAGCTGCGCGCGACACGGCGTGGACAGCTGGTCGTAGATGCGGTCCTGCCGCGCCTGCTCGGCCGCCTGGTCCTTGAGGTCGTCCTCGGTGGGCTGGTTGAACTTGAAGCCCTGCGCGAACGCGGGCGAGGCGAGGGTCTGGAACGCCAGAGCCGCAACGCAGAGAGCCGATGTCAGGCGCATGTTATTGTCTTGTACAAAGTACGTGACGGACCATCCACGATAGCCCGCAAGATTAGTCCAACGCCCGCTCGAAATCCACGGGAATAATCGCCACTCGGCAGGTCGATGACCGCCGTTCGAGCCGGAGCGATCATCCGCGAGCGGCACCTGCAGATCGCTGACACATTGCGCACGACTTGCGAACGATGGCAGGTGTTCACTGCAAGAGCTGCCGTTCATCGGCGCTCGGCGCGAACTGGCGCGCCTACAGCGCCGGCGCAAGCGCGCGGCACTTTTTCCGCGCACGGCGGTCCATTTCGCGCCCGATGCCGTAACCATCGCGGGTTGCCGTTGCGGCAGCTCGATGCCCGACCACGCGATACATTCGCACAGGACCCGGGCGCCCGAGCTGCCGCTCTCCATCAAGGACGTTCCATGCCCAGAGTATCGCCTCGAGGTCGGCTCGCCGTGTGGCGAGTGCTAGCCGCCATTGTTCTGCTGGTGCCCCTCGCCGCGCTCGCGGCGCTCCCGGACGGTGTTCGGCAGGGACCAACGGTCGAAGGGGTGACGCAGTACGGGCTCGCGAACGGCCTCACCGTGCTGCTGTTTCCCGATGCGACCAAGCCGACGACGACCGTGGACGTCACCTACGAGGTGGGTTCGCGCCAGGAGAACTACGGCGAAACGGGCATGGCGCACCTGCTCGAGCACATGTTGTTCAAGGGCACGCCGTCGATACCGAGCGTCTTCACCGAGCTTTCCGCGCGCGGCATGCGCTTCAACGGCAACACCTCGTACGACCGCACCACCTATTTCGAAACCTTCTCGGCCAACGACGAGAACCTCGAGTGGGCGCTCCGCATGGAGTCGGAGCGCATGACGCGGTCCACCTTCAGCAAGCCCGAGCTCGATTCCGAGATGACGGTGGTGCGCAACGAGTTCGAGAGCGGCGAGAACAACCCGCGCTCGGTGCTGTGGAAGCGCATGACCGCGGTCGCCTACGACTGGCACAACTACGGCAAGCCGACCATCGGCGCGCGATCGGACATCGAGAACGTGCCCTTCGAGCGCCTGCGCGCGTTCTACAGCATGTATTACCAGCCGGACAACGCGGTGCTCACCATCGCGGGGCGCTTCGATCCCGATCGCACGCTCGCGCTCATCGCGAAGTACTTCGGCGCATTGCCCAAGCCTACGCGCGTGATCCCGAAGTTGTACACCAGCGAGCCGGTGCAGGACGGCGAGCGCAACGTAGTGGTGCAGCGCGTGGCGAGCACCCGAGTGCTCGGCGCGCTGTTCCACACCGTGCCGGGTGCCACGGCGGACAGCGTCGCCATGGAGGCGCTCGCCGACATCATGACCGTTGCGCCTTCGGGTCGCCTGTACAAGGCGCTGGTCGACACCGGCAAGGCGACGAGCGTGGAGAACTGGACCTTCGATCAGCACGACCCGGGGTTCGTCATCTTCTGGGCGCAGATCGGTTCCACCGATTCGTTCACTCCCGCGCGCGAAGCGATGCTCGCCACGCTCTACGGGGTGAAGCAGCAGCCGATCACGCAGGAAGAGGTCGATCGCGTGCGCGCCAAGGCGCTGAAGGATTTCGACGACACCATCAACGATCCGCAGCGCTTTGCCGTGGCGGTCGCCGAGGCGGTTGCGCAGGGCGATTGGCGCCTCCTGTTCCTGCACCGCGACTATTGGCGTGAGCTCAAGGCCGCAGACGTGACGCGCGTTGCCACGAGCTTCTTCAAGCCGTCGAACCTCACCGTCGGCGAGTTCGTGCCGGAAGCCACCCCCGATCGCGCGCCGGCCGTCGCCAACGCCGACGTCGCCGCGCTGGTCAAGGATTACAAGGGCGATGTCGCCGTGGCAGCCGGCGAGGCGTTCGATGCGACGCCCGCGAACCTCGAAGCGCGCACGCAACGCTTCATGCTGCCCAACGGGATGAAGGTCGCGCTGATGCCCAAGCAGACGCGCGGGTCGACGGTGCGTTTCGCGATGCGGCTCGATTTCGGCGACGAGCAATCGCTGAAAGGCACGCCGCCGGCCGCGAGCCTGCTCGCCGCGATGCTCAGCCGCGGCACCACGCAGCACGATCGGCAGGCCTTCGAGGACGCGCTCGATCGTCTGAAGTCGCGCCTGGGCTTCAGTGGCAGTGGAGCGACGGTGACGGCATCGGGCGAGAGCATTCGCGCAAGCGTTCCCGAAGTCCTCGATCTCATGGCCGAAGCCCTCAAGACCCCGGCGCTGTCTCCCACCGAGTTCACGACGATGCAAAGGCAACGCGTCACGCGGCTGGAACAGGGACGCACCGACCCGAGCGCCATCGCGCAACGCGCGCTCGCGCGGCAGGACAATCCCTACCCGGCCGGCGACATCCGCTATGCGCCGACGCTCGACGAGGAGATCGCGCTGGTGAACCAGGCCAAGGTCGAGACGCTCAGGGCGTTCCATACGCGCTTCTTCGGGGCCTCGCATGCGGAGCTCGCGATCGTCGGCGACTTCGACGCCGCCGCCGTGCGCGCGCAAATCGAGAAGGTCTTCGGCAGCTGGTCGAGCAGCGCACCCTACGCGCGAGTTCCCAACCCGTACGTCGCCACGCGTGGAGCGACGCTGAGGTTCGAAACGCCGGACAAGCCCAACGCGACGCTCATCGGCAAGCTCGCGATGCAATTCAACGACCTGTCGCCGGACTACCCGGCGTTGCTGGTGGCCGATCACATCCTGGGTGGCGATTCCGACTCGCGCCTGTTCAAGCGCGTGCGGGTGACCGAAGGCCTTTCCTACGGCGTGGGCACCGCGTTGCAGACGGCATCCATCGACGACGACAGCGAGCTCATCCTCTACGCGATCTTCGCGCCGCAGAACCTCGAGAAGGTGCGCACCGCATTCAAGGAGGAGCTCGCTCGCGTGATGCGCGAGCCGTTCACGCAGCAGGAGGTCGACGAGGCGAAGCGCGCGCTGCTCGAGGAGCGGCACCTCGCGCGTGCCCAGGACGGCACGGTGGCCGGCGCGCTGGCGTCGCAGGCGTATCTCGGACGCACCTGGGAGCTTTCAGCGAGGATCGACGCGGCCATCCAGAATGTGACACCGGAACAGGCGATCACGGCGCTGCGCAGGCATCTCAAGCCCGACGCGGTCGACTACGCGCTCGCGGGCGATTTCAAGCCGGCGAAGTGAGCGCTGCTGCCACAGCCGAAACGCTTTGAATCACCGGACAACGCCAGGAGCGCACCAAGGCAGGCACCGCTGGCGAACAACGAGTCGATCGCCGCATGCGTGTCGCAGCTCGCTTCGACGCCGTTGTCCGCGCTCTTCGTGTCCGTGTGATGGCGGCGTGGTCTATTCGGACGCGATGCTCGACCCGATGCCGGTAAGTCCGACGAGCGCATCGGCGACGCCCGGCGCGCAGCCGAGGCATGCCGTCTTCTGCGTCGGATGCCCCGGAGCAAACGGCGCCGCATAACCGCCAGCCTCTTCGATCAGCGCGAGCCCGCCGATCGCGTCCCACACCGAAAGCTGCAGCTCGATGAATCCATCGAGCCGCCCCTCGGCGACATGCGCGAGCTGCAGTGCGGCGGCGCCGAAGTTGCGCACGGCAACGCCGCTGGCCATCATGCGCGCGCGGATCTCGAGGTAACGTTGGTCGGGCGCGCGATCGTGGTGGCCGAGCGCCACGAGCGATCCGCCCAGCGATGCGGTGTCGGCAACGCGCAGCTGCGTGGAACCGGAACCGCGATCGCACCAGGCGCCTCGTCCGCGCGCCGCGTGATAAAGCTCGTCATGCACCGGATCGTATACGGCCGCGCACTGTGCACTGCCCTCGACGACGAATGCGATCGCGACGTTCCAATACGCGATCCCGCGCAAGAAGTTGTGCGTGCCGTCGATCGGATCGACGATCCAGCATTGGTCGAGCGGACCGGTGAAGTGCGCTGCGGTTTCTTCACCGAGAAATCCATCGGAGGGGAATCGCGCGGCAAGCTCGGTGCGAATCAGCAGCTCGACATCGCGATCGGCGCGGCTCACGAAGTCCTGCGGCCCCTTGAGCTCCACGCTCAGGCGCGCACGGTTGCGCCAG
>DATKLH010000325.1:0-2859 GCA_035542515.1 Casimicrobiaceae bacterium | reverse complement strand
ACTGGCTGGACGAATACGCAGGCTACTATGCCACGCTGCTCGATCCGCCGCGGCCCAAAGCCACTCGGTTGCACTTCTTCGATGTCGCGTGGTCGCTCGACGACTTCAAGGCGCACCTCGCCACCGCGATCGAGGGGAACGGCAGGAACGAGATCGCCGCGCACTATCTCGGCTTCTGCGTCGTTCGTCCGCTGCCGGCAGCGCCGATCGGCCGGACGGTGCTCCGAACCTACGGTGCGGTCGCGGAACGATGCTTCGCGCCGGCCGCACTGACTCATCGCGTGCACCTCGCCGGGCTTACGATCGAGTTGGTCGGCCTACCGTTTCAGCAACAAGACCAGGGCGTCGCGGCATGCGCGACGACGGCGATCTGGTCCGCGCTGACCAAGGTGATCCGAATGGACGGTGGCCGTGCGCCAACGCCGTATGCTGTGACCATGGCAGCGACGGATCATCGCGTGCAGACCCGCGCGTTCCCGGCGCTCGCTGGCCTCGATCTCGATCAGATGGCCACGGCGATCCACGAGTTCGAGTACCAACCGCACGTGTTCCAGCGAGGCGGCGAATCCGACGACTTCTTCTTGGCGTTGAAGACGTACCTGCGTTCCGGGATTCCGGTCGTGGTTCGCGCGCGTGTGGTGGATGGCGACCTCCACGCGCTGACTCTTGTCGGTTTCCGCGAGCGCGGGTCGGGGACGTCGGACGTCGGCGACCTCGAGATCCGGAACGGTGACAAGACGAAGCTTCGCTCTCGCGGCATCGAGCGCTGGTACGCGCACGACGATCGGCTCGGAGCGTACGCACGGCTAGGATTCGTGACGGAAGGATCGGATCGACACACGCACTTGAAGCTATTGCCGACGGAGAGCGGCTACGAGCACCTGGAAAGGCCGATGGTCTTCTCCGAGGCGATCGTGCCGCTGTATCCGAAGCTGCGGCTGACGGCGGAGGAGCTGATCGGCTTCGGCGTCGATCTGTCCCCGACCGTACGGTTCCTCGCTCGCGACGACAGCAACGTGTACGCCGAGCCCAAGTTCATGCTCGGCGGCGAGTACCTTCGCGTGCTTCATGGCCGGCCGATGGAACGCAGCAGGATCATCGAGGTCTGCACGACGCTGGCAGTGTCGCGCTACGTGGGTGTCATCAGCTGGTTTCGCGACGGCGATTGGCTCCTCGACGCGGTCTACGACACCACGGATCTGCGGCGAGGCGACGCATCGCGACCGCCGTTACTCGCGCTGATTCCGTGCGATGCGCGGTGGATCTCGTCTCTGGAGCAGGTCCGAGCGCTCCGCTTTGGTGATGGCCCGTTGATCTCCTGAACGACGGCTCGGCGGGACGGCCGCCCGGATGCGCGTCGACGCGTGCCGTGTCAGAACATGCGGGTACCGACTCGCCGGGATCGTTCACGACGATCGACGCGCGGGAACGATCGCAGAACCGTGGAGTCCGCTTGGGTCGATTTCAAGGAACAGCCGCTTCGTCACCCGGCACCGAGGACGCGGACTCTCTACGACACACTCGTACCGTCGCGCGCTGCGCGATATCGACGAGTTTCATAGACCCCTGGCCTGAGGCATGATCGCGGCGTGCCGGACATCGCGTTCGATAGCGCTGCTCGCCTGCTCGTCGTGCTGCACGCGGCCGCTGCCATCGTCCTGATCGGATCGACGACCCACCACGCGCTCATCGCGGTCGGCTACCTGCGCGGGCGCAACAAGGTCCGGCTCGGGCGCATCTACGCCGCGACGCTCTCGGTGGCCTACACCGTCACGTTCGTGCTCGGCCTCTGCGCCTACCCGACCTTCCGCTACCACGTGCGCGCGCTGTTCCTCGACCGCTACGAGCCGTGGGCCTCGAACCTCTTCGACACCAAGGAGAACTTCGCCGCGCTCGGGCTGCCGATCGTCGTGCTCGTGTTCGTGATGTCCCGCGTGATCGACGTCAAGGAGGATCGCCTGCTCGTGCGTATGTACGCTGCGTGCGCGCTGCTCCTCGCAGCGATCGTGTGGTTCGACGTGTTCTCGGGAATCATGATCACGATGGCGAGGGGCGTGTGATGCGCAAGCAGGACGCCCTATTCCTTGCATTGACGGCCGGCACGATCGCCTTCGCCATGGCATTCGCGTACCCGGCGTTCACGTCGGAGTCGGTGATCTGGTACTACCCGCTCGAGCATCGCTGGGCGTTCGAGGTGACGGCGCACGGCGTCGCGATGGACTTCTACGGCCGCACGCTGCAGGCTGTGATCGCGTGGTCCGCCACGTTTCTCGTGACGCTGCCGATCGCTCGCCGCGTACATGCGACTGGCCAGCGGATACCGTTCCTGTTCGGCGCGTGGGCGCTGACCGCGACGGTGTTCGTGATGCTGTTCTATGGCTGGACGCTGCACTACCGGATCCCGGTCCCCGCCAAGCTGCCGAGTTGGTACCAGCCGCGGTGACCGGGCCGAGAGAGAGACGCGAGCTGGTTCCGGTTCACCACCAGTGCGCCCGACGGTTTGCGATCGGGGTGAACGCGACCGATACGCTCACGTCACCGTCGATCGAGGCGCCGAGGTAGGCTTCGAACAGGAACTGGCTCTCGCTGTGCACTTCGATGCCGGGCCCGACGCCGACGCGGAAGCCACGGAACGTGAGATCGTCGAGCGACGAGTACACGCGGCCCGCATCGACGAACAGGTAGATGTCGGCGTAGGTCGACACGTCCCAGTAGTACTGGACGGTGGCGAGCGCCGCGATGCGATCGCGGAAGCGGTCGTAGACGTAGCCGCGCAGGAAGTCGCCGCCGAGGTAGGGCAGCTCGGTGAACGGGATCTGGTTGACCGGGGCGCCGGTGACGCCTTCGCCCCAGAACCGC
>DATKLH010000324.1:0-2662 GCA_035542515.1 Casimicrobiaceae bacterium | reverse complement strand
CGAGCTGATCTGCGGCGGGCGCATCGTGTACGTCCACTGTACGGAAGGAATCAACCGCGCACCCTCGGTTGCGCTCGCGCATCTCGTTCGCCACGAGCATCTCCGGTCGAGGTTGCGCTCGCCGAGCTTCACCGCTGCGATTCCGGCGCGCGGCCGTACGCCGCGGTCATCGAGTGGTTGCGTCGACGAGATGGAACGACCGAATGATTCGCGTCAATGCGTCGCTTGTTCCCATCCCGGCTCGTCCGCAACGCGCGAGCGCTCGGCGACGGGAAGCGTGACGCCGTAGGTGCGTTGGATCAACCGTCGCACGCGCGCGACCAGTTCCGCGCGATCGAAGGGCTTTCCCAAGTAGTCGTCGGTGCCGGCGAGAAAGCCGCGGGCGCGATTGCGCGGATCGTCGAGGGCGGTAAGCATCAAGATCGGCACAAACGCGGTGCGAACGTTGGCGCGCAATCGCTCGCAGACGGCGAAGCCGTCCATCTCGGGCATCATCACGTCGAGCAGGATGAGATCGGGCGGACGGTCCTGCGCTCGCTGGATCGCCGCCGCCCCGCT
Organism: Casimicrobiaceae bacterium; assembly: GCA_035542515.1. Lineage (GTDB taxonomy): Bacteria > Pseudomonadota > Gammaproteobacteria > Burkholderiales > Casimicrobiaceae > VBCG01. Next base: position 2,104 of record DATKLH010000324.1, on the reverse strand, counting down.
GGACGCCACCTCGACTTTGATGCCGAGGTCGCTGCGCTCGAGCGACAACGCGACGAGGTCACGGAAGTCCGGCTCATCATCGACAACCAAGGCGGTGAATTGACGGACAGCGCCATCGTTTCCCAACGGCGGGCGCGCCTGAGCCGATGGCGACGGGGGCGCCTCGCGCAGTCCCGTGGCCGCCTTGGGTGCCGCCCCGCAAAACGGACACACTTGCCAATCCTTGTCGAAACGGTTGCCGCAACTCGTACAGTTCGATTGCAGCGGGGTCGCGCAATGCGGGCACACGGCGTAGGCCTCCTCGACCGTGCGGCGGCACGACGGACAGCTTTTGCGGTCGTCGCTCACGTCGACGACACGGACAACCTCTTCAAACGTGGTCAAGCCGTCGCAGGCCCGCTGCATCGCGTCGTCGGCAAGCAGCCGCATGCCCTCTTCTCGCGCCAGCACGCGCAAGCTCGCGTCGGACGCCTTCGCCTCGATCAACGAGACCATGCGGCGGGTAATCGGCATCACTTCGAACACCGCCACGCGCCCGGCGAAGCCGGCATTGCGGCAGGCGCTACAACCCGTGCCGCGGCGAAATCGGTGCGCCCCGGGCTCGATGCGGAGCGCGCTCAACTTGCCGGTGTCGGGCAGATAGGGCTTGGCGCATTGCTCGCAGATGCGGCGCACCAGGCGCTGCGCCATGACCAGCGACAGCGACGAGGCCAGCATGAACGGCTCGATGCCGAGATCGAGCAATCGCCTGATGGTCGACGCCGAATCGTTGGTGTGCAGCGTGCTCAGGACCAGGTGTCCGGTTTGCGCCGCGCGCAGCGCGATCTCGGCCGTCTCGGCATCGCGGATCTCGCCGACGAGGATCACATCCGGGTCTTGCCGCAGAATCGAGCGCAGCGTTCCGGCGAAGGTGAGGCCCTGCTTTTCGTTGATCTCGACCTGATTGACCCCCGGCAGTTGATACTCGATCGGGTTCTCGATCGTGACGACGTTGCGGGTGGGCGAGATCAGCTCCGCCAGCATGCCGTAGAGCGTGGTGGTCTTCCCGCTGCCGGTGGGGCCGGTCACCAGCACGATCCCTTCGGGGCGGCGAATTGCCTTGCGGATGCACTCGAGGTCGCGCGCCGACAGCCCGAACACATCCAGGCTGCCGGGGGCGTTGCGCGGATCCAAGATTCGCATGGTGAGCTTTTCGCCAAATTGCGTCGGCAAGCTCGATACCCGCAGATCCACCATCGCGTCGCGATACAGCAACCGGATGCGACCGTCCTGCGGAACGCGACGCTCGGTGATGTCGAGCTTCGACATCACCTTGCAGCGCGCGATCAGTGGATCTTGCACCCACTTGGGCAATCGAAAGGCTTCTTCGAGAATGCCGTCGATGCGGTAGCGAACGCGCACTTCGGACGCGCCGGCTTCGATATGGACGTCGCTCGCGCCGCTGCGGATGCCTTCGAGCAGGATCAGGTTCGATAGCTTGATCACCGGCGGCAACGCCGTGTCGCGCATCAGGCTCTGAACGTTGGTCGGCTCATCGCCGATTTCCGCTACCGGCAGCTCGCCTTCGTCCGGGATGCCCTGCAAATATTCGTTCAGCGCCTGGTCGAGGTGATACGCATGCTGGAGCGCATCGCGGACGGCGGTCGGAGTTGCGACCGCGACGCGGACGCGCTGCCGCGTCGCAAACTCGACCGCACGCAGCGCTTCGCGATCCAACGGGTTCGACGTGGCGACCAACAACCCTTCGTCGGAGGTGCGCAGCGGAATGATCTTGTATCGCGCCGCCAGCTCCTCGCGGATCAAACTGACGACATCGGCGTCGAGGGACTGGGCCGCCAGATTGATGTACGGCAATCGCAGCTGGCCGGCGAGCGCCTGTGCCAAATGCTCCTCGCTCATAATGTTGTTGCGCGCGAGCCACTCGATGATCGAGCCGTCCTTGCCCTTTGTAGCGATGTCGGCCGTTGCCGCTTGCGCCACTTCGCTCGGCACTAACCCCGATTTCACCAGGAAGCCGATCAATGTCGCGTGAGCGCTCTCACTCATCAAGACCACCTCAGCACGGTCAGCAAGGCAAGGGCCATGCCACGTGCACATCGAGTCG
>DATKLH010000323.1:0-7423 GCA_035542515.1 Casimicrobiaceae bacterium | reverse complement strand
AACGACGATCGCGCGCAAACGTTAGGCCATGACGACCGCGCGCGTGTGCTGCGCGATAACCCGCTCTTCGTTGGTGGCGAGCACGTACGCGGGCCGCGAAGCGGTCGTGGTAATGCGCAAGGCATCGCGCGCGTTCGCTTGCGCGTCAAGCTCGAAACCCAGCCAGGTTGCCTGGCTCAGCACACGCTCGCGGACCGGCGCCGCATGCTCCCCGATGCCACCGGTGAACACGATGCCGTCCACGCCACCCAACGCCGCAGCAAGTCCGCCGAGCTCGCGCACGATCCGGTAACAGAACAGCTCGACAGCCGTTCGCGCACGCGGCGCTTCACTGCGCAGGAGCTCGCGCATGTCGGCGGAAATGCCCGAGACGCCGAGCAATCCCGACTCGCGATACAGCACGCGCTCGATGGCGCGCGCATCCATGCGCAACTCGTCGATCAAATACAGGATCACGCCGGGATCGAGCGATCCGCAGCGCGTTCCCATCATCAATCCGTCGAGCGCCGTGAAGCCCATGGTCGTCGCGACGCTGCGTCCGGCGTACATGGCGCACATCGACGCCCCGTTGCCCAGGTGAGCCACGATCGCACGGCCGCGCGCGAGGTCGGGATCGATTTCACCAAGGCGGCTCGCGATGTATTCGTAGGACAGTCCATGGAAGCCGTAGCGTCGCACACCGCGATCGGCAATCGACGCGGGAATGGCGAACATGCGCTCGAGCTCGGGGGCGCCGCTATGGAACGCGGTATCGAAGCATGCGACTTGCGGCAATGCCGGGTAGCACTGCGCGATGCGCCGGATCGGCGCAAGATCGTGCGGCTGGTGCAAGGGCGCAAGCGGGGTCAGCGCATCGAGCTCGGCGAGGATGCGTTCGTCGATGCAAACGGGCTCGGTAAAACGCGTCCCGCCATGCACCACGCGATGTCCCACGGCACCGATCGCATCGGCGCCGCTCACCGCGCCGAGCAGATCGAACACGTGATCGACTTCGTGTCCTGGCGTGAGTGCCGAGACGTCGGTCCAGGTCCGTTGCGAGAGGATGGCACCGGTCGCATCGCGAGCGACCAAGCGCGCGCCGTCGCCCACTCGCTCGAGGAGGCCCCGTGCGCGATCCCTCACGTCCGAACCTTCGACACCGTAGAGGGAAAACTTGAGGCTCGACGAGCCGGCGTTCAACACCAGGATGGAACCGCTCATGTCGAGGAGCCGGACGCGGCCGAGGATCCGAAGCGATGCCAGCGCAACTACAACGTCACCGACGGCGTTGCCGATGCGCGTGCATGCGCGACCAATTGCATGACCGCCGCTGAAGCGAGTCGGCTTCGCACCGAGTCGGCCCGCGAGGTCAGGACGATGGGGACGCGCGCGCCGAGCACGATGCCGGCGGAATCCGCACCGGCGAGATATTGCAGCTGTTTGGCCATCATGTTCCCTGCCTCCAGGTCGGGAACGAGCAGGATGTCGGCCTTGCCCGCTACCGGCGAAACGATGCCCTTGGTTCGCGCTGCGCGCTCGCTGATCGCGTTGTCGAAAGCGAGCGGACCGTCGATGAGTCCCCCGGTGATCTGTCCGCGATCGGCCATCTTGCACAGCGCCGCGGCGTGCAGCGTCGACTCGAGCTTGGGATTGATCGTCTCCATCGCGGAAAGCACCGCGAGCTTCGGCTGTGCGATGCCGAGGATGTGCGCGAGATCGATCGCGTTTTGTGCGATATCCGCCTTCGCGGCGAGGTCGGGGAACACGTTGATCGCTGCGTCGGTCACGAGCAGCGGACGCGGATAGGTCGGCACGTCGATGACGAACACGTGACTGATGCGACGTGCGGTGCGCAAGCCCGTATCGTTCGCGACCACTTCGGCCATCAGCTCGTCGGTATGCAGGCTTCCTTTCATCAGCGCAGCAACCTCGCCCCGGCGCGCAAGCTCGACGCCCTTCGCAGCCGCCGCGTGGCTGTGCTCCGTCGCAACGATATGAAACGGTGCGAGATCGACGCCAGCGGCCGCGGCGACGCCACGAATGCGCGCCTCGGGCCCGATCAGCACGGGTACGATGAGTCCACGTCGTGCCGCCTCGACCGCGCCCAGCAGCGCATCGCGATCGCAAGGATGCACCACGCCGCAGGCGATGGGGGCCAATGCGGCGCAGCGGTCGAGGAGCTTCGCGAAATCGTCGCTGCGGCGCAGGATCGTTTCCGCAGGCGGATTCGCGAACTCGACATGGGCAAGCGGCGCGGCTACGCGCATCGTACCGTCGAGCAGCATTTCGCGACGCTGATTGACGCAAGAGCACGCGAAGTCGATCCAATGTCCATCGGCTTGCTTGGCCGTGACCGTAACCGTCGCGGTGAGGACGTCGCCGACGGTGATCGTGCCGCCGTAATGCACCGCGCTTTGCACGATCGTCGTGCCCGGGCCCGGCAGACGACGGTTGAGCAGGCTCGCGATCAGGACGATCGCGGTTGCGCCCTGCGTTTGCGGCGGCGAGCCCGCGGACGATTGCTCGATCAGGTCCGCATCGCCGCCCACCAACGCGAGCATCTCGACATCGGTGGCCGACACGGTGTGGCTTACGGTGGCCGCCTCGCCGATCGCAACTTCGTCGAAGGTGTGGTTGCGAAGCTCGGGCATGCGAAGCTGTACCTGGGGCGTTACGCGTTCTCGGTCGTGGCCGCCAACGTTCGGTTGCCTGCGCCTTTGCGCTTGCGCGCTCGCGTGGCACCCGAGGCCCGTACGGGGCTGCGCGGTCGTTCGGCGAGCGCTGGCAGTATGGCACGCAACTCGTCGAGCAGATCGCGCTGGCGCGCGTCGAGCGTCGAATGCGCCTGCACGCTGTCCATCATGGTTCGCGCCGCGCGCCGATCCGCCGGCGTGCGCAGCAGTCGCGGCAGCGAGCGCTTCGCGCGATCGGGCTCGAACTCGACGACGATCGTCTCCTCCTGCAACAGGCGACGGCGCTCGTCCTCGGACATGGTGTCGGGCACTTCGGTGGCGAGGATCTGCCGCACGCGCTCCATCTGCGAGAGGCGATGCTTGCCACCACCGGCGCGCGCAAGCAACATGGCGATTCGCGCCAGCCCCTCGCGACGACCGCCCTGCTCGAGCGTGTCGAGCACCTGTCGAACCGCCGGCAGCGCGCGCGCATCGAAGCGCGTCTGCTTGCGCATTGCTTCGCGCTCGTCGGCCATTTGCAACGACAGCATATGGCCGTAGGTGTGGAAGAACGCGGCTTCGTAGATTGCGTCACGGATGGCGCGGTAGAGATCGAGGCTCGCGCTCACGTAGGTGGCGAACAGCTGCTCCATCCGCACCGCCACACCCTGCTCGTCGCGCCGCTGGCGCGCGTTGCGCACGGCAGTCGCCAGATAAGGCAACGCCGCGAGCCATGGATTGCGATCCGAGAGCGACCACCGCTCCACGCGCAAGGGATGGAAGTCGCGCAGCAGGCTTGCGAGCCACTCGGGAACCGCGTCGCGCACGATGGGTCGCGCAAGCAGCGAGTACGCACGTTCCGTCAGCTCCGACAGCGCTGCCACGGCCTCGAACGGCTTCTCGTCGACGCGATCGAATTTCTGCAGGCGGTGCAGGTCCTCGAGGCGGCGTTCGTGCAGCGTCACGTCGTAACCGATGCTGCCATCCGGCTTCTCGATCTCGTGGATCTGCATGCCGTAGAGTCCGGGCGGCAGTTCCTGGATGTACTTCATCACCTCGACGATCTGCGCATGCTCCTTCTTGGCGACCGAGCCGGACACGAAGATGCCGAGATGCCCGATGTCCTCGTGCAGAAGCCCCACGATCGTCTGGCCGCACGCCTTGATCTCCTCGGTGCTGCTGTACACGTCGGCAATCCAGTTGAACGCCTGTTGCGGAGGGGTGATGTTGTCGCCCATCGAGGCGAACACGATGATCGGCTGCTTGATCGACTTCAGATCGAAGTAGCGTCCCGGCCCCAGGCGCGCCTCGCCCTGCGAGAGCTTGTTGCCGACGAAGAGGTTGTTGACGATCCAGCGGATCTCCTCCTCGTTCATCAGGTAGAAGCCACCCCACCACCGTTCGAACTCGAGAAAGCGCGCCGGCTCCTCGTCGATGTTCGCAAACACGTGGTAGTACTTGTCCCAGTACGTGTTGGCGGGGTTGAGCTGCTCGAAATTGTCCACCAGATGCGCGCCATCGAACTTGCCCCCACCAAGGTCGCTGGCCAGCAACGCGAGCCACGCGCCGCCCGCGAGGCCGCCGGCATAGCGCATCGGGTTCTCGCCGTCGTTGCCCGCCCAATACGACATCGGTGCGCCATTGATGACCAGCGGACCGGTGATGTCGGGACGGATCGCGGCGAGCATCATGACCGCCCAGCCGCCCTGGCAATTGCCCACGACCACCGGCTTGGGCGATTGGGGATGGCGCTCGGCGACGATGCGTATGAACTCGGCCTCGGCATCGATCACATCGGCCATCGTCTGGCCGGGCACCGGATCGGGATAGAAGATCACGAAATACACCGGGTGGCCCGCTCGCAGCGCGACGCCGACTTCGGAATCGTCCTTGAAACCGCCGATGCCGGGGCCGTGACCTGCGCGCGGATCGACGATGACATAAGGGCGCAACTTCGGATCGACCACCATACCCTTGGGCGGCACGATGCGCACCAGCGCGTAGTTGGCCGGACGCTCGAAGCGTCGTGCGTCGGCGAGCACCTCGAATTCGTACGCGAGGACCGGGGGCTTGCCGGCGGCTTCGTGCGCGATCCAGTTGTTGCCGCGCCGTCGCATCGTGTCCCAGAAGAGGATGGTTCTTTGGGCGAAGTCGACCGTGTATTGCGCGAACTCCCGTGCTACGTCGAACGGCGTGCGCCACACGACGACCGGTGCACTCGCTTCCTGGACGGCCGCGCGCATGCGGCCCGCGAAGTCTTCGACGGCGTCGCGGATACGGCGGTCGAAGGTAGCGGAGACGGTCCGCGAGATGCGGACCGCACGATCGATGCTGCGATTGAGATTGGCCATCTGGGATCCTGCCGGAGCGAGTCATGTTGCAGCGCAACATGATACACCGGCCCGAACTCGCACTACGAGGAGAAGATGGAGGCAGCCCAGCCGGAAGAAAAGCGGAACCACTGGCCGCGTCCGGATTGCCGCGCGCCAGGTCGGCGCAATCCTTCGGATCGGCTGACCCGCGGCGGTCGACGATCAGGCGACACGACACGCACGCCAGCAGCCTTGTCGCGCGCGCGGTGTATCGCCGCAGGCGACGTTGTCGAGGCACGGGCGCTGAGTCATACGCACGGACGTCGCGCAGAGAAATGGCACGACACTGACCCGCATGAATTTCGGGCGATCGCATGCGATCGCCCCGAGATCCGTCTGGTAGGTGTTGGTGTTCCTACGCTCGGTGGCGGTACCTGCGGATCGCTTCGAGCTGCGCGATGGCGATGGCGAGTTCCGCCTCGGCGGTGGCGATTTCTTCTGCGGAGGTCTTGTTCTGGCGCGCTTCCTCGGCCGCCTGCTTGGCTTGCATGGCAGCCTTCTCGTCGAGATCCTTCGCGCGTATCGCGGTATCCGCGAGGACGGTCACCACGTGAGGTTGCACCTCCAGGAATCCGCCCTGCACGAAGACCAGCTCTTCCTGCGGCTGGTTGGGAACCCGGATACGCACCGCGCCCGGCTTTATCGCGGTGAACAGCGGCGTGTGGCGCGGGTAGATGCCGAGCTCGCCGGCGACGCCGGGCAGCACGACGAATTCCGCCTCACCCGAATAGATCTGCTCTTCGGCGCTGACGACTTCGACGCGAATGGTGGAGGCCATGGAATTTCCTTGAAACGGGATTAGGGGCTAGGGTTGGGGGCTAGTGTGCCGGTTCCCGCGCGCTGCATTGCCGCCCGAGAAGGCGGCCGTAGGTCACCGTACTAGAGTTCACATTGAGCCCCACTAACCCCTAATCCCTAGTCCCCAATCCCGCCGTTGCGGTTATTGCAACGTCTTCGCCTTGGCAAAGGCTTCGTCGATCGTACCGACCATGTAGAACGCCTGCTCGGGCAGCGCATCGCATTCGCCGTCGACAATCATCTTGAAGCCCCGGATCGTCTCCTTGAGCTGCACGTACTTGCCTGGCGACCCGGTGAACACCTCGGCGACGTGGAACGGCTGCGAGAGGAAGCGCTGGATCTTGCGTGCGCGCGCCACGGCGAGCTTGTCCTCGGGCGAGAGCTCGTCCATGCCAAGGATCGCGATGATGTCGCGCAGTTCCTTGTAGCGCTGCAACGTCGCCTGCACGCGTCGCGTGGTCGTGTAGTGATCTTCACCCACGACGTTGGGGTCGATCTGGCGCGACGTCGAGTCGAGCGGATCTACCGACGGATAGATGCCCAGCGCCGCGATGTCGCGCGAAAGCACCACGGTAGCATCGAGGTGGCCGAAGGTGGTTGCCGGCGACGGATCGGTCAGGTCGTCGGCCGGAACGTACACGGCCTGGATCGACGTGATCGATCCCACCTTGGTCGAGGTGATGCGCTCCTGCAGCTTGCCCATCTCTTCGGCGAGCGTCGGCTGGTAACCCACCGCGGAAGGCATGCGCCCCAGCAACGCGGAGACCTCGGTGCCGGCGAGCGTGTATCGATAGATGTTGTCGACGAAGAACAGGATGTCGCGTCCCTCGTCGCGGAAGCGCTCGGCCATCGTGAGTCCGGTGAGGCCCACGCGCAGGCGGTTGCCCGGCGGCTCGTTCATCTGACCGAAGACCATCGCGACCTTCGATTGTGAAAGGTCTTCCTGCACGATGACCTTCGCTTCCGACATCTCGTGATAGAAGTCGTTGCCTTCGCGCGTGCGCTCGCCCACGCCGGCGAACACGGACAAGCCACTGTGCTCGGTCGCGATGTTGTTGATCAACTCGAGCATCGTCACGGTCTTGCCCACACCCGCGCCGCCGAACAAACCGATCTTGCCGCCCTTCGCGAACGGGCAGATGAGGTCGATCACCTTGATGCCCGTCTCGAGCAGCTCCACCGACGGCGCGAGCTCGTCGAACTTCGGCGCGTGCTGATGGATCCCCCGCCGCTCGTCCGACTTGATCGGGCCGCGCTCGTCGATCGGTCGTCCGAGCACGTCCATCACGCGGCCGAGCACGCCGGGTCCGACCGGAACCTTGATGTTCTCGCCGGTGCTGGTCACCTTCATGCCGCGCCGCAAACCGTCCGCGCTGCCCATCGTGATGGTGCGCACGATGCCGTCGCCGAGCTGCTGCTGAACCTCGAAGGTGAGCCCCTGCTCGACGAGCTGGTTGGTCGGGTCCGCGTCGAGCGTAAGCGCGTCGTACACCCGCGGCATGCTGTCGCGCGGAAACTGCACGTCGACGACAGCGCCGATGCATTGGACGATGGTGCCCTGGGATTGGTTCATGTTGGAATCCTTGAAATCGGGGAAACGAA
>DATKLH010000322.1:0-2483 GCA_035542515.1 Casimicrobiaceae bacterium | reverse complement strand
TGAGCGTCAGCTTCCATGCCGAGGTGTTGTCGCGCGCGAGCAACCACTCCGCGGTGTCGGCGATGGTTTGCTCCAGCGGTCGAGACGCAAGGCCCAGCGCCTGGGCCTTGCGACAATCGATCCGATTGACGCCCGCGTGATCCGGCTCGCCCGCGGGAATCCATAGCGGCAGACCCACCCAGGGCTCGACGCCCGCGTCGAGCAGCGTGCGATCGTCGATCCAGCACGGTTGCGGCGGCGAACGCGCCCCGTGCGTCAGTGCGTGCACCAGGTCGCTGAACGTCCACTGCCCCGCCGGGCTCGTCGCATTGAACGTGCCGCCGATGTCGCGTTCCACCAGATCGAGGATGAACGCCGCCAGATCGCGTGCATCGATGAACTGGATATGTTGCGAAGCGGGCGCCGGCACCACGGCGTGCATCGAGCGCTCGCCCAGCAGCGAGGGATGAACGAATCGTGCGACCCAGTAGCCGAACCGATCGCTCGCGTCGCAAGGACCGACGATGAGTCCGGGTCGCACGATCGTCGCGCGCGATCCGAAGGCCTGCTCGACGACGCGCTCGCACGCCGCTTTCAATGCGCCGTAGTGCTTGAGGATCTCCTCGCTGTCGGGCGCTTCGAGGTTGGCGAGCGGCGCGGATTCGTCCGCGCCGGGGTGGTCGAGCTTCGCGTACGCAGAGATCGACGACACGAACAAATAGCGCGACGCACGCGACGCGAGCGTTGCGACGCTTGCGCCGACGACACGCGGAACGTAGCCGCTGGTGTCGATCACCGCATCCCAGTGTCGGGCGGACAGCGCGTCGAGCCCCGGCGCGTTGTTCGGGTCGCGATCGCCATGAAGCGCGACCACGCGAGCGCCAAACGGATTGGCCGTCTTCCCGCGAGTGAACAGCGTGACTTCGTGGCCGTGCGCGAGTGCGAGGTCGACGCAATGACGGCCGAGGAATCGCGTACCGCCCAGGAACAACAGCTTCATTCGCGTGGCATGCGGTCGAGCAGTTGCGCGTGGAGCGCCGCATCACCGCAGGCGAGCACATCGCCGCCGTGCTGGCAGCTTCCTCCGGTCCAACTGGTGATGCGTCCGCCCGCGGCTTCGATCAACGGGATCAGGGCCTGCACGTCGTAGGCCTGCAGGCCGGTCTCGATGACGATGTCGACCAGCCCCATCGCAAGCTGCGTGTAGCAGTAGCAATCACCGCCGAAGCGCACCAGTCGCGCACCGTCGGTGGCAACCTTGTAGGCGGCGATTTGCCGGGCCGATGCGAAGTGCCGCGGATCGGTCGTCGCCACGATCGCGTCTTCGACACGCGCGCAGCGCCGCGTAGCGAGCGTGCGTCTCTGCGTGCCGCGGCGCCATTGCGCCTCGCCGTCGGCGACCGCCGCGAAAGTCTCTCCGACGAACGCCTGGTGAACCACCCCGACGATCGGACGCGTGCCGTCGTTGAGTGCGATGAGCGTCGCCCAATGCAACTGTCCCAGGATGAAGCTGCGCGTGCCGTCGATGGGATCGATGACCCAGGTGTACGCCGAGGTGCCGGCGGTGCGGCCGTGCTCCTCGCCATGGATCCCGTGCCCGGGATAGCGCGCCTGGATCGCCGTGCGAATGACCGTTTCCGCCGCGCGATCGGCGATGGTGACCGGATCGTAGTCGCCGCGCGGACCGCCCTTGTCGTGCACTTCGATCGGCGCACGAAAATGCGGGAGGATGGCCGCACCCGCCCGAACGGCGGTCTCGCACGCGAACTCGAGGTAGTCGGTGGGATCGGTCATGGATTGCGTGATGGCAATGCGTCTTGCGCGAACATTGTCGCACGCGCGCAGCATGGCGTTGCGCTGCAAACCAGGAGACGCATGGTCGCGATTGCCGAGTCGATCAGGCCGCGGCCACAAACGTTCCGCTCGACGCCCGCGCACATCGTCAGACGGCGCTGTGACGAGCCCTTGCGTCGCGCGAAGCAAACTGCGCGGACGACGACACGCCGTCCTGCACGAGCTTCGGTTCAGGTAGCTCGCGAACGGGCGCGTGTCAGTTGCGCTTTCCCACGATCGAAACGCCGGTCAGCTTCTCCTGCGCCTCGATGAGCGAGGGTACGAACTTGTCGCCCAGACCGAGCGCGTTGGCGGTCACCAGGCTCTGGTGGACCGCTTCACCGACGATCGAAGGCAGGGTCAGCGATTCCGCGAGATGCGTGTAGTAGCGCAGGTCCTTGCTGGCGTTGGTCAGCGTGAACTTCATCCCTGTCAGATCGCCCTCGAGCATGCGTCCGACCACCATCTGGAACAGCCCCGAGTTCACCGCACCGGCCGAGATGACTTCGTGGAGCTTGCGAATCGACAGGCCGGACTTGGCGGCCACGGCGCAGGCTTCCGCGCTCGCGGTGCAGATCGCCTGCGCGATGAAGTTGTTGATGAGCTTGAGGACGATGCCGTGTCCGGGCGGGCCCGCATGAATGACGTTCTCGCAAAACGCCGCGAGCACC
>DATKLH010000321.1:0-5644 GCA_035542515.1 Casimicrobiaceae bacterium | reverse complement strand
GGTCGAGGCGTTGCCATGCCGCCAGCGTGTTGAACAATCCGCTCGAGGTGCCGAGCGCCATCAGCGGATCGAGGGCGGGAAACAGGTTGTCGGCGGACCCGCCGGCACCGGGCTGCACAGGCATCGATCCCGCGGGCATGGTTTGCGCCGGCAGGGCGCCAGCCGCCGCCGTGCCGAGCTTTGCGAGGGCGGTCAGGCCGGCGAGGATCTCGGGCGCAAGCGTCATCGCCGGCGCGGCGCGCTGCAGGTTCGCAGGCGCTTGCCGCGGCGGCGTCGCTGCAGCGGCGCCACCGCTGATACCGAGCTCGTCCAGGAATGGCAGGCCAGGCGTTGTGCCGGGCGGTGAGAACGACTCGGGCACCACGATCTCGGGGATCACATCGCCGGTCTGCGCGAGCATCCGGCTGAAGGCGGGCAAAAGCTCGCTGTCTTCGGCGGGTCGCAATGCGCTGCGTGCGCGCAAGGCCGCCTTGATTTCCGGCAGCACGTTGTGGTCCGCGAGATAGCGGTTGAGCGAGATGTAGATCTTGTTCGTCGCGGGCGTCAGATCGCCGAGCACGCGCTCCATCAACGGGCGCCACACGCGGGGGTCCGGATACACCGCGCGCGAGGTCGCACCCACGGCGTCGAGCAGATAGTCGACGCCGAACGGGTTGTCGGTGTCGCGCTTGGGTTGACGCTCGAGGAGCGTTTCCACGCGCAGGTCGAGCGCGGAAAGCTCGCGCGCCGTGAATCGGCGCAGGAAGTTCGTCGCCGAGACCAGCGCCGCCTGCTTCTCCTGATCGAACGCCGTGAGAACCTTCAGCGACGCGACCGACGCATCGGCGTCGGGCCGTCGGCCCTTGCGGCGTTCGCCGCGCAGGCGGCGCTCGAACAGCTCATCGAGTGTCGAGCCGAACCGTTCGAGCCACTGACCGCGCTTGGCGCGGAATTGTGCGACCTGTCCATCGGGCACTGCGCTGTTCGATTCGAAGAGGTCGCTCGCCATCTCGAGCGAGCCCTGCGCGACTTCGTACAGTCGCGTCCGGTATTGCGTGAAACAGGCGCGAACCAGCGCTTCGCCATCCGCGGCGTTGAAGCTGCCATCCTGCGGCGCGTCGGTCAGGAGCGGTGGCTCCGGAAAAGAGGACTCTTGCATGGCGAGGCGAGGGACTCCACCGCCATTGTAGATGCAAGCTGCGCCGAGTTGGCGCGCGCCGGTCGTACCCGGTGCACCGGCCGTACCGGACTGCGGCTGCGTTGCGACACCGCAATCAAGCCGACGCGGAGGACGCGAACCTGTCTGGTTCAATTTCCGCCGGGCAACCTGCTGACCACAAGCGCATCGCAGCGCTGCTGCGAGGCGGGGCAGGTCATCGTACCGCTCGCCGAGTCGAAATTGCGCACGTTGATGTAGTAGATCGCGCCAGGCTGCAGTCCTGGCGAACCAGGCGACGAGGTGCCGATACCGAAGAAGATGTTCGCGCTCACGCCCTGGTCGATGGCGATGGGACCGTTGTTGCCGCTCGGATCCACGGCACGGAAATCACAGGCGGTACGCGACAAGGTGACCTGGCGCACGGTCGGCGGACCCGCGAACTCGGCTGCCGACAGGCTGCCCTGCTGCCCCGTCTGCGCCGCCGCGGGCACGGTGAAGCGGACCGCCCAAACGCCGTTCCATGCGAACCCGGGAGGATCGGTGAAGAACACGCTGTACACGTTGGTGAACTGCGACTGAATGTTGCTGAACAAGGCACTCGGGAACTGCGAGCACAGACCCGGCAATGGCACTGGCGATGCGCTCCAGTTCACCAGGATGCTCGCCGTGCCGGTGCCGCCGGAGTTGCTGCCGGTAACCGTGTACGTCACAGGTCCCGGCGTGGAACCGCGCACGCGACACTGATCGGTCGAGCTCACGCATCCGGTCCATGAAATGCCCGTCAGCGTGCCATTGCATTGCGCGCTCAGCACGACCAGATCGCCCACGGTGGGTGTCTCGCGCAACGAGGTCGCATTCAGCTTGCAGATAGGGGGCGCATCGGGTTGTGGGACCGGTGTCCAATTGACGCTGACGGTGGCGGGCGCACTCGCGCCGCCGGCGTTGCTCGCGACCAGCGTATAGGTCTGGGTCCCCACGGTGCCCGATGACGCTGTGCAATTCGACGTCACGCTGAAGCAATTGGTCCACGTGAAGCTGGTCGGATTGCCGGTGCAGGTGGCGCTGAGCGTAACGCTCATTCCCACCGTCGCCGATGCGCTGCTCGCGGTGACCTGGCAAACCGGTACCGGGCCCGGCGCAGTCTCCGGGGAACACATCGCAACGGGCATCGAGGGAGGACCATAGCCTTCGGCGATGTATCCCTTCGCGATCATCGACTGCTGCACGCTTGCATCGGTGGTGTAGCGATGATTGGAATCCGTGCGGTTGTTCCAACTGCGATAGATCGGCACGCTGCCCGAGGGACATGCGCCTGTTGTCGTGTCGGGAAGCAGCACCTGGAACACGTCGCTCGACTCGAGCAGCCACGCATTGCCGAATCGCTGGGTGACCGCAGCGCATTCCGCGGGTGACGCCGAGTAGAAGTGGGAGTCGAGTCCTGCGGAGGGGCGGCCGTAGAAGCGGCATACCGGCGAGAAGCCCGATGCGCTCGTGGTCGGGTCGAGCACCTTGAAACTCAGACCCGTGCGGGCCCAACCGACGAAGAAGCCGCTGTCGAGCTTGGCGATCTCGTCGCTTTGCGCGGTGACGAAGTAGTGATCGAGGCCCGCGTTGTAGTACTCGATCGCGTCGAGGAGTGCCGCATGGGCGGGAATGCACGCGCCGAACAGCAGAAGAGCGGCGGCGGCGCGCCAAGCGACGCGGACGACGGACAGCAGGAAGAAGGTCATGACGGCCTTTGGCGAGATGCGCAAGCGTCCTGAAGCCGCGCGGGCCGCGGGGTGATCAGATGACTCTCCGCATGCGGCCGGAGTTCCTTCGCGCGGTGTGCAAAAGACGCGACGTCGTCGCCGCCACCGGTCCGACGGGGAGTGTCGGGGGGTTCATTCGCGTCGCGGTTTCGGGCAGGATGATGGTGGCAACGCTCGCCGAGACCGCCCCGATGGCCTGCGGGATCGCGCGAAGACCTGGCTGGAGATTCCACCATGAATTGCACAAGCTGCGGCAAGGAGAACCTGCCGGGCGCCCGATTCTGTGTTCACTGCGGCGCGGCTTCCGCGCCTTCGGCCGCCCCCGGGACATCCGCGTCGCAGCGCGAGAGCTCGGTGGTCGTCGCCGCGACCCGCGCCGCGGCCGCGGGCTCGGCACATGCGACATCGCTCGGCAACCGCGCAACGGCCGCATCATCGTCGTCGACGTCGACCGCTGCGGGGCCGGCCAGCATGCCGCCATCCACAAGTCCTACGGCGGTACAGCCGGCGAGCAACGCACCACGCAGCGAGCCAACGGTCATCGCTTCAGCCTCGTCACCCGCCGGGCGCGCAGCCGTGTCGGATGCTCCGGTCGCCACCGCCGCGCAACCGGCTTACGCGCAAGGTGCCAAGCGCTCCGGGCTCGCCATCGGCGTGATCGTGCTGTTCGTGGTGATCGCGCTGGTCGCGGCCTATTTCGCTTGGCGCATGCTGTCGGACCGCATCGAAGCCACCGCGCCGAAAACCGAGACCGCGGCGCCAGCGCCATCGACTCCGCCACCACCACCCGCCGATCAGGGGGCCGGTGTTGCAGCCCCTCCAATGACCCCGCCGGCCGAGGCCACCAAGACGACAGCATCGCCGGCGGCAGCGCCTGAAGCGCCGAAAACCGAGACCGCGAAGTCCGAGCCCGCCAAGTCCGAGGCTGCAACGACAACCCCGGCAGCGGGCGAAAGCAAGCCGACACCGGCACCGCGACCCGCCCCGAAGCACAGGGCGCCGCCCAAGGCCGCAGCCCAGCCTGCCCAGAAGGCCGCTCCACCTGCCCCGGCCGCCAGCAACCCTGCCCCGCAGAAAGCCATCCCGGCGGTGCCCCCAACGCCCGCGCCGGCACCCGCTGCATCGGCGCCCGCACCGCGCGATCGCTGGGCGCAGATGAGCGAAGAGTTGTCGCGTTGCACGCGCGAGGACTTCATCCGGCGGGTCGTATGCGACCAACGCGTGCGTATCCGCTACTGCGAGGGGTACTGGGGTAAGGTGCCGCAGTGTCCGGGCGCGCCGGCGCCGGATCACGGCCAATGAGACTGCGGCAAGGCGACTGAACGCGACGCTGCTAAGCGTGGCTGCGATGAGCGCGCGGTTTCGCGCGACGTGAAGCTTGGCTCGCGTGCTGCAACCCGAACGCGATTGCGACGTTGTGGTGATTGGCGCCGGGATCGTCGGCGCCTGCACTGCGTTCATGCTCGCCAAGCGCGGTGCCAAAGTGCTGCTCGTCGATGCCGAAAGTCCCGGCCGCGGCTGCAGCTATGGCAACTCCGGGGCCTTGAGCGTCGGTTCGATCGCGCCGCTCGCGATGCCCGGCATCCTGCGGTCCCTGCCGCGCGTGGTGTTCGCTCGCGACAGTCCGCTGCGCATCGATCCGCTTTATCTCCCGCGTGCCTTGCCCTGGCTCGCGCGATTTGTCGCGAGCGCGAAACCCGACCAGGTCGAACGCGTTGCCCGTGAGTTGCACGGTCTACACGCCGGCGCGATCGACGCACATGCTGCGCTGGCGCAGGAGGTTGGCGCGCCCGAATTGATCCTCAGGCGCGGCCATCTGCACCTCTATCCCGATCGCGAAGCGTGGGGCAAGGACCGCGCCGTGTGGGATTTGCGCGCGCGCTTCGGGATCCGGTTCGAGACTCTGGATCGCGACGGCATCGTGGCGCTCGAGCCGCGCATTGGGGCGCGCTACAACGTCGGCGTTTTCCTCCCCGATCACGCGACGGTGATCAATCCGTACCGTTATGTCGAGCGCGTCGTTGCGGCGTTCGAGGCGCTGGGTGGATGCATCGCTCGCGATCGCGTCCATCTGACCCGCACGGGTCATGCAGTGCGTTGCGTCGGCGCGCGCGAATACGTCGCATCGCAGGTCGTGGTTGCGGCGGGTGTCGATGCGAAGCCGCTGTTGCGGGCCGTGGGTGTGCGGGTTCCGCTGATCAGTCAACGTGGCTATCACGTGATGTTCACCGACGGCGAAGCTCCGATCACGCGCACGGTTGCGCTCGCGGATCGCAAGGTGTTCCTGGCACCCATGGAGGAGGGCTTGCGCATCGGCGGCACCGTCGAGATCGCGTCGCCGCAGGCCCCACCCGACCCGCGTCGCTTCGCGCAACTCTCGCACTTCGCGCGGGAGACATTCGGACGGCTCGGGGGCAGGCAAACGCACTGGATGGGCAATCGCCCTTGCACGCCGGATTCAGTCCCGATCATCGGACCCGCCGACGGTATTGCCAATCTCTGGCTCGCACTGGGTCACGGCCATCTCGGCTTGACCCAATCGGTGCCCACCGCCCAACGACTCGGTGAAGCGATCATGCGACGCGCGTCGATCGCGCGTTGAAGCGTGCGCATGGTCGCGCGATGATGCGCACCCCGATGGGCTCGGCCGTAGGAGCCGTGCCGACATCAGGATGCGAGAACGACCGATCGATGCATCGGCAGGCGCTCATTAAGCTCTTCGTCATCGCGCGCGGATTGCGCCGGACCAGGAGTG
>DATKLH010000320.1:0-17545 GCA_035542515.1 Casimicrobiaceae bacterium | reverse complement strand
TGGCGCAATCGCTGCCGCAGCCCACCGGGACCGAAGAGCAGGCGGTGAGCGTTCCGCTCAACCTGATCCCGCACATCCGTGTGGCCGTGGCGGACCAGATCGCGAATCCGACCGATCGCATCACGATGGATGTGATCGCGCTTTTGTTCGACTACGTCTTTCGCGATCCGTCGATTCCCGACGACATGCGAGAGCTGTTCGGCCGATTGCAGGTGCCCATCGTCAAGGCCGCGCTGCTCGACCGCGCGTTCTTCGCCGATCGCAATCACCCGGCACGGCGCCTGCTCGACCAGCTCGCCGAAGGCGCGGTGGGCGCGAACAGCAATGATGTGTACAAGGAGCAGTTCACGTCGACCGCGGCCGGCATCATCGACGAGGTGTGCCGCGATTTCGAGGTCGATGTCACCGTGTTCGAAGCCGCGGCCACCAAGCTCACACGCTTTGTCGAGGCCGAGCGGCGCGAGACGACCGCGGCGATCAAGCCCGACGTCGACGAAGCGCTGCAGGCCGAGAACAGAGAGAAGGACCACGCCGAGGTCCAGGCCCAGGTGCGCGATCGTCTCGCCGGGCTGACCGTACCCTTCGAGATACGCTCGTTCGCCGAGACCATCTGGACCGACTACGTCACCCGCTTGCGCGTCGAGCACGGTCCTGACAGCGCACCGGTGGAGACTGCGCTACGCACGCTCGACGACATGCTGTGGAGCATCGTCGCGAAGGAACGTACCGCGCAGAAGGCGCGGCTCACCAAGATGATCCCGGCGCTGGTGAGCGGTCTGCGCCGGGCGGTCACGCTGCTGCAGGTTCCTGCCGAACGCGCGACGCGCTTCTTCGACACCTTGTATGGCTTGCACATCGCCGCGATCAAGCCACCTCCCGAGCGCAAGGTCGCGAAGCCCGATGGCGCTGCCGCAGGCGCCCAGGACACGGGCGAGCCGACCGTACCGCAGGGACCGCCCACCGTCAGTCCGCCGCCGATCAACGTGCACGACTACGTGAGCGAGATGGCGCCGGGCACGTGGCTCCGCTTCGAGACCGATCGCGGAGCGCTCAACGCGCGCCTCAGCTGGATCAGCCCGTTGCGCACCAAGTACATTTTCACCAGCCGTTCGCGCTCGCGCGCCGTGGTGTATTCGCCGGAAGAGCTCGCTTATGCGCTCGGTGCCGGACGGGCCGCGCTGATCGTGGAACCGGTGCCGCTGTTCGACCGCGCAGTCAGTGCCGCGCTCGACACTTTGGCGGCGCGCACGCCGCCGCCGGGCAGCGATGGCGGACCCCTCACCCTGCAACGCGCGAGCGCCTGAAGTTTGGTCGGGCCCCTGGCCGGCGGCGACGCACGACGGAAGTCGCACACGCCTTGCACGCGCGCGTTCCAGTCGCTAGCGCCCGGACAGGCCGCCTGCGGCGATGTGCTAAGTTGATCGTTTTAGCAGCATTGCCAAGGAGCATGCATGTCGCCTGATACCGAGCGACTGGAGTCCCTCATGCGCGAGGTGCTGCTCGCACTGGGCGAGGATCCGACCCGCGAAGGACTGCTCAAGACGCCCGAGCGCGTGGCCAAGGCGCTCGCCTTCCTGACCTCGGGCTACAGCGCGGACCTGAAGACGCTCATCAACGATGCGATCTTCACCCAGACCACCAACAGCATGGTGATCGTCAAGAACATCGAGCTCTACAGCCTGTGCGAGCACCACATGCTGCCGTTCTTCGGGCGTTGCCACATCGGGTACATTCCCACCGGCAAGGTGTTCGGCGTGTCCAAGCTCGCGCGACTGGTGGACATGTATGCGCAACGGCTGCAGCTGCAGGAGCGCCTCACCGAGCAGATCTCGCAGGCCGTCATGGAGACGATCAATGCGCGCGGCGTGGGCGTGATGATCGAGGCGCGCCACCTCTGCATGATGATGCGCGGCGTCGAGAAGCAGAACTCCGAGATGGTGACCTCGTCGGTGCTCGGCACCTTCCGCGAGTCGCAGGCGACGCGCGAGGAGTTCCTCGCGCTGATCGGGCATCGCCCCTGATCGTCCCTTGCGGCGCGAACGCGTGCTGCATCGAAGGCCAGCGACGGCGCGCCGGCCATGAGCGCGCTCGCGCATCTCGTCGCCCTTACCGCACCGCTGTTCATCCTCGTCCTCCTCGGTTACGCACTCATGCGTTTCGCGCGCTGGCCGCTCGCGGCTTCGGCGGCGCTGACGCGTTTCGTGTTCACCGTCGCGACACCCGCGCTGCTGTTTCGCCTGATGAGCGATTTCTCGCAGCTTCCGCGCGTGGATGCGTGGCTGCTCGGCGCGTACTTCGGCGGTTGCCTGGTGACCTACGCGATTGCGCGCGTGATCGGCGCGATGCTGTTCGGGATGGATGGCGCCGCGCAGTCGGTGTTCGCGATGGGCGGCATCTTCTCCAACAGCGTGCTGCTCGGCGTGCCGCTCGCCAAGGTGACGCTGGGGGAAGCGGCGATGCCGGCGGTCTCGCTCGTGCTCGTGTTCAATTCGCTGACGCTGTGGATGCTGGTGACCGTGTCGGTGGAATGGGCGCGGCATCGCGACCTGTCGCCGGTCGGGCTGCTTCGCACGGCCTTGCGCGTGCTGCTCAACCCGATCGTCGCGGCGATCCTCGTCGGCACGGCCTTTGGCTACACGGGGCTCAAGCTGTGGATGCCGGTCGATCGCACAGTCGAATTGATGAGCCAGGCCGCGGTACCGTTGTCGCTGATCGCGCTGGGCATGACCCTCGGCGAGTTCGGTGTGCGTTCGGGATGGCGGCAGAGCATCGCGATAACGGCGCTGAAGATGGTGGTTCAACCGCTGGTCGTGTACGCGCTCGCTCGCGCGTTGACACTGCCACCCACCGAGACAGCGGCGGTGGTCGTGCTCGCGGCATTGCCGGTCGGCGCGAACGTTTACCTGATGAGCCGGCAATTCGGCGTGCTGATCGGTCCCGCGGCCTCGAGCATCGTCCTCACCACCCTGCTGGCCGCGATCACCACACCCATCGTGCTGGCCCTGCTGGGCGTGGTACCGCGATGATGCGCGTCGACCACCCGCGCGTTGCGAGGAGGTCGCGATGAGCAACGACGACGACTCGCTCCTCGCGGAGCGGACCTTCGTATGGTTCTGGTGCGCGCGCGTAGCCGCGATGATCGCGCACCAGATGGTCGCTGTTGCGGTGGGTTGGCAGGTCTACAGCCTCAGCGGCAGCGCGCTCGACCTCGGCTTGGTCGGCCTCGCGCAGTTCCTGCCGTCGTTCGTCCTCGTGCTGGTGGTCGGGCAGGTTGCCGATCGCTTCGATCGCCGCCGGGTACTGCAAGTGTGCGTATCCGTCGAGGCGCTCGCGGCACTTGCCCTCGGCATCGCGAGTCTCACCGGGACGATCGGCGAGCGCATCATCTTTCCTGCGGTCATCGCGATCGGCGCCGCGCGCGCGTTCCAGATGCCCGCCATGCAGGCGCTGCTGCCCGCGCTGGTGCCGCGCCGCTTGCTCTCACGCGCCATCGCGGCGAATTCCTCCGCGGGTCAGGCGGCGATCATCGTCGGTCCCGCGCTGGGCGGCGTGATCTACGCGCTTGGCGCAGACGTCGTCTATCTCGCGGGGACCGCGTTGTTCCTCATCACCGCCGCCGGCGTTCAGCTCATTCGCCTCGAGCATCGACCCCCCGCGCTGGCGAAAGTCGACATCGACTCGGTGCTCGCGGGCGTGCGCTACATCTGGACTCGCAAGGCGGTGCTCGGCGCGATCTCGCTCGATCTTTTCGCGGTCCTGCTCGGCGGCGCCACCGCGTTGCTGCCCATCTAGGCGCGCGACATCCTCGACGTGGGGCCGTGGGGACTGGGCATGCTGCGCGCCGGCACCGCGGTAGGCGCGCTCTCCGTCGCGTTGTGGCTCGCACGCCATCCGATCGGCGGACGCGCCGGATTCAAGATGTTCGTGGCGGTGGCCTTCTTCGGCGTCGCCACCATCGTCTTCGGCGTCTCGACCTCGTTCGTCGTGTCGCTGATGGCGCTCATCGTGATGGGCGCCGCCGACATGATCAGCGTGGTGGTGCGGCAGTCGCTCGTTCAACTCCAGACGCCGGATGCCATGCGCGGACGTGTTTCCGCGGTGAATGCCCTGTTCATCGGCACCTCCAACGAGCTCGGCGAATTCGAATCGGGGCTGACCGCGGCGTGGCTGGGCACGGTGCCGGCGGTGGTGCTCGGCGGCATCGGCACGCTGGTGGTCGTAGCGGCCTGGTTCAAATGGTTTCCGCAACTTGCGCACGTCGACCGTCTCGACAGCAGCATGACCATCGCCACCGGGAAGGCCGTTCCCGTTCCACAACCGCAGTCCAAGAGCGCAAGCGACTGACCGCATCGTTTAGCTTGGCATGTGCGCAGGCCCGGCACGTGCGACAATGCGTGAACCCCTCTCGCACGTCGCGCGATGCCTGCAGCCAAGAAGACCAAGTCGAAGTCCCGTCGCACGCTTCCCTATGTCGTCCGCAAGTCCAAGGTCCATGGTCGCGGCGTGTTCGCAGCGCGGACCATCCGGAGGGGCGCGGACATCATCGAGTACCGCGGCGAGCGCATTACCTCCAAGGAAGCCGATCGCCGTCCCGACAGCGACCCGGACAATCCCTATCACACGTTCCTGTTCGAGCTGAACGACGGCAGAGTGATCGACGCGGCCGTGCGCGGCAATGCCGCTCGCTGGATCAACCACTCGTGCGCGCCCAACTGCGAGCCCTACGAGGACGAGGAAGGTCGCGTCTTCATCACGGCGAAGCGCACCATCAAGGCGGGCGAGGAGCTCGGCTACGATTACCGCCTGCATGTGCCGGGGCGCAAGACCAGGAAGGTCCTCGAGGCGTATGCATGCCGCTGCGGTGCGAAGCGCTGTCGCGGCACGATGCTCGACCCCGACTGACGGGCGACCGGCCACCGGCACCGCAACGGCGGCAATGGCAGGCTGAGCTCGCGCTTCCCGGCAGCATCGATCCGGGGGCTGGAACGGCCGTCACGCCAGACCGAACGCGCCCAGCGCGGCCGCGACGGCGAGCACCCAGATGGGATTCACCTTGGTGAACGCGAGTGCCGCTGTCGCGAGCAGCGTCAGCGCGATCGCCCCAATCGAGCGATCCGCCGCACGTGCCACGGTGTAGCCGCTGGCGAAGATCAGTCCGATCGCGATCGGGGCCAATGCACGCTGCACGCGAACGCGAATCGGCGAGCCCTGCAAGCGATCCCACCACCACAACGCCACGTAGCAAGCGATCGACGACGGACCGCAGATCGCGAGAGTCGCCACGAAGGCGCCCGCGACGCCCGCGACCTGCCAGCCGATGAGCGCGATGACCATCGCGTTGGGACCCGGGGCGAGCTGCGCAAGCGCGAACAGCTCGGCGAACTGCGCGCTGTCCATCCAGCCTTCGACGTCCACCACCACGCGGTGGATCTCGGGCAGCAGCGCATTGACGCCGCCGATCGCAAACAGCGAGATCGCTCCGAAGCGCACCGCGATTTCCAGCAATACGGCGGTGGTGTTCATCGTGCCGCTCGCCATTCCAGCGCGAGGGCGACGGCGATCAACGCCGGCAGAACCCAGAGCAACGGCCACTGCAGGACGCCGATCATCACGAACGCCGCTGCGCCCGTGCACAGGCCTCGCGCGGCCGGACGCGTGTGCATCAGCAGACGCAACGCCGTGCCGAGAATCAACCCGGCTGCGGCCGCCGATGCAGCCGCGAATGCACTGCGGACCGTCGGATCGTGCGACACGGTCGCATACGAAACCGCGATGATCAGCAGCACGCACACCGGGAAGAACAGGATTCCGGTCAGCGCAAGCAGCGCGCCCAGCGGACCTTGAGCTCGCGCGCCGATGATCACCGAAAGATTCACGACGTTGGGTCCGGGCATGATCTGGCACATGCCGATCAGCTCGGCGAACTCGCGATCCGTCATCCAGCCCCGCTCATCGACCAGCACGCGTCGCGCCCACGGCAACACCCCGCCGAAGCCGAGCAATCCCATCTTGAGGAACGCGAGGAACAGCGCCGGGCGCGTCTGCTGAGCGAGCGTCGACTGCGCGGGCGTCGCAGCCGGCTCCGCGCCCGAGGGCGCCGGGTCAGTCGCCAAGGAAGCGGGTGAACACGCCCACGCTTTCGCGCTCGGTGTTCAGCTGGTTGACGAGCGCATCGGCGTCGACGTGGCCCAGTGCCATGCCACACAACATGATCTCGCTGTCGGGAATCGCGAGATGGCGTCGCACGATGCGGTGGAACGGCGTGAACGCGGCCTGCGGGCAGGTGTGCAGGTCGTAGGCACGCGCGGCGATCATGACCGACTGGATGAACATGCCGCAGTCGAGCCAGCTGCCCTGCTCCAGATCGCGGTCGAGCGTGAAGAACAGGCCCACGGGTGCGCCGAAGAAGTCGAAATTCCGCGCATGCTGCCTGGCGCTCGCCTCGCGGTCGCCTTTCGCGATGCCGAGAAGCCCGTAGAGATCCCAGCCGAGCTTGCGTCGTCGCGCGAGGTACGGATCGCGCCAGTGGCGCGGGTAGTACGCATACTCCTCGCTTTGCAGCGACGGCGGCCCGAAATGCGCAGCGGTCAGCTCCGCGGCCAGTGCGTCGCGCACACGACCGGTGCACACCGTGACCTTCCACGGCTGCGCGTTGGTGCCCGAGGGCGCACGCGCGGCGAGCATCAGGATCGACTCGACCGTGCCGCGCGGCACCGGAGTGGGCAGGAAAGCGCGAACTGCGCGACGCGTCATCAGAGCGCGCGCCACCGCCACGCCGGGGGGCGGAACGTCGGGCGGAAGCTCAGGTTCCCGGTACATCGATGCGGCCATCCTGCCGGAGCGCGGAAGCGCGTGGCAGCGCACCAACGTCACCGCCACGGTGTGATACGCCGGTGCTGTAGCAACCGGCGCGAGTCAGCCCGGGATTCTATACGGGCTCGCCCGCATCCTCGTCGACACGCGCAAAACACGCGCGCAGGAAGATCGAGCGATGGGTTTCAGGATCGACAGGATCGTCGAAGACGCGCGCCGCCGAGCGGGTCAGAAATCGTGCATCCGACTCGTCGTGGGCGAACCAGCGCAACGTCGAAGGAAAGTTGCGGATCGCATCGAGATCGCCAGCGAGGCGCTGCATGAAGGCTTCGCGCGACAACCCGTTGTCGCGCGAGCGCGCTGCATTGGCGATGAAATCGGACGCTTCGAGGCATTCGGCCAGCGACGAGGCACTGGCAGCGACGGAGCTCGCGAACGACGCGCTCGCAGCGAGCACCGTGGCGGTCAGGGCAAGACGCAGCATGTCGGTTCGGCGGGCCTTGTCGATGAGCAATCTAGACCTGCACTTGGCGGCGCGCAACGTGCAGTGCAGCAAGCCATCGAGGGCGATGGCGCCCGCCGCGACATTGGAAGCATCAACCGATCCCCGAGTCACGCATTTCCGACAGCGCTTTGCTCGCGCGCGATTGATGCGTCACAATCGCGCACCTCCTGACAAGCGGCGCCCCCGCCCTCTCTCATGGCCCGTAAACGCCCGCTTGCCGCGGCTGGAACGACGGTCGTCCTGCAGCACACCTCGCGCGTACTCGCGGACAATCCGCTCGGCGATCCGCACGTTCGCAGGCTCGCCGTGTGGATGCCGCCCGGCTATGACGAAGGACGCAAGCACGGTCGCGGGAAGCGCTACCCGGTCCTGTTCGATCTGGTTGGATTCACCGGCTCGGGGCTTGCGCATCTCAACTGGCGCCCGTTCGACGAGAACGTGCCCGAACGCATCGCGCGACTCACAGCGGACGACAAGATGGGGCCGTGCATCGTCGTGTTTCCCGACTGCTTCACGAGCATGGGCGGCAACCAGTACGTGAACAGCTCGGCGATCGGCAATTACGCCGATTACCTCACGCGCGAGCTGATTCCCTTCGTCGACGGGCAATTCCGCACCCTTGCGTCGCGCGAGCATCGCGGCTGCTTCGGCAAGTCATCCGGCGGCTACGGCGCGATCATCCATGCGATGCGCTACGCGAAGTACTGGGGCGCCATCGCCGATCACTCGGGCGACGCGCTGTTCGATTTCTGCTACTACACTGACTGGCCGCGCACGCTCAACGAGCTCGGGCGCTTCCGCAAGAAACCGCGCACGCCCGGCAAGGTCGACGTGCTGCGCGAAGCCAAGCGCACCGGTCGCGGCGTGGACGACGGCCGCATCCGGCGCTTCCTCGAGCACGTGTGGAGCCGCGAGAAGCTGAGCGACGCCGAGGCACATACGCTGATGAATCTCGCGATGGCGGCAACCTACGATCCGGATCCGCGCGCCCCGCTGGGCTTCCGCGTGCCGTTCGACCTGGAAACCGGCGAGATCATCGCTGCGCGCTGGCGAAACTGGCTGAAGCACGATCCGGTGAACATGGTCGGTGTGTGCAAGGCGAACCTGAAGTCCATGCGCGGCATCTACATCGATTGCGGCTGGCGCGATCAATACCACCTGCATTTCGGGGCGCGCGTGCTGTCGAAACGCCTCGCTCAGCACGGCATCCGGCACGTCTACGAGGAGTTCGACGACAATCATTCGTCGATCGATTACCGGATGGATGTGAGCCTCCCGTTCCTGTATCGCGCGCTGAGGGCGTGACGGCGGGCGATAGGCGATCGGCGATAGGCCGATGCCACCTTCGTCGCTGATCGCTGCACGTTGGGCAAATGGCGCAATCTCCGCGCTGCGTCCCTTGGCAGTGCCGATCGCAAAGGCCTATCGCCTATCGCCTATCGCCTATCGCCTTATCGCCCATCGCCCATCGCCTATCGCCCATCGCCTCTCGCCTCTCGCCTCTCGCCCAACGCCCATCGCCCGCCTGCCCCAGTGGGATAAAGGCGGCGCACAAAGTAGGCGCCTGACCGACGGACGAACGGGCCGGCGGTCGCTATACTCGTTCGAGAACAACCGGAACGGGGCGGGGGTGTTTCATGCGGTGGCAAGACATGCGGCGCAGCGACAACGTCGACGACCGCACCAACGAGGTGTCGAGTGGTGGCGGCGGCGGGTTCCCGATCGGTGGCATTCCGCTGAGCGGCGGCGCGATCGTTGTCATCATCATCGTGAGCCTGCTGTTCGGCGTGAATCCGCTCGAGCTGATCGGCCTGGGCGGAGGCAGCGAAACGCAGGTGCAGGTGCCGCAATCGCCGGCGCCAGGCTATGGACCGCAGACGCGTCCGCGCGCGGCGGACCCGCGCAAGGAGTTCGTCGCGCGCGTGCTCGGCGACACCGAGGACGTGTGGGGCGGCATCTTCCGCAAGATCGGCAAGGACTACGTTCCGCCGCGACTCGAGCTCTACCGCGGCGCGACGCAATCGGCTTGCGGCCGCGCGAGCGCCGCGGTCGGACCGTTCTATTGTCCCGCCGATCGCGATGTCTATCTGGACACCGCGTTCTTCGACGAGCTGCGCAACCGCTTCGGCGCACCGGGCGATTTCGCGAGCGCCTACGTGATCGCCCACGAGGTCGGCCATCACGTGCAGAACCTGCTCGGCACGATGCGCCAGGTCGACGCGCGCATCAGCAACGGCGATTCGCGCTCGCGCAATGCGTACTCGATCCGCCTCGAGCTGCAGGCCGACTGCTACGCGGGCGTGTGGGGACATTACGCGAAGCAGCGCAACCTGATCGATACCAGCGACATCGAAGGCGGCATCCGGGCAGCGGAGGCGGTCGGCGACGACAATATCCAGAAGCAAACACGCGGCTACGTGGTGCCGGATTCGTTCACCCACGGCAGCTCGGCGCAGCGCGCGCGCTGGTTCCGTGCCGGACTCGCCAGTGGCGATCCGCGCGATTGCGATACGTTCAACGCGCCGTCGCCGTAACGCTCCGCAAGTCCGCGCATCGTCGATTGCCGTCGACGGCCGCGCGAGACCGTGGCCGCGGACTGCGCGACCCGACGGCGCGCTCGCCTGGCGCCTTGGTCGTGGCGCGGCTGCGCTCACGATCGAGCGCTACGACCGTTCGTCGGTTGCAGTTCGTCCCGGGACCGGCACTCCCTATGATGGCCCGCGCCCGCATCGGACGGAGGACGATCGTGAACCGCTCGCCAGTCGCAGTAGTCGCTGCAGTTCTCTTGCTCGGGGGTTGCGCCTCCGCGCCGCTCACCAAGGCGGACGTCGATGGCCGCGTGGTATGCGATCGCGACAAGATGGATCAGGTGGAGCACGCCGCGCGACGGGAGCGGCGCGACATCACCTGGATCCACTGCCCGACGGCGGTGCTGCGGGCGGGCTGAAGCCCGCTTGCGCGAGCTCATGAGCTCATCGGCGCGTGGCACGCACGCGTGAGCGGGCTGAGCTGCCCGGGTTGCGGCACACCGATGCAGGCCGTCGAGCTTGCGCGCCATTCCGATGGCACCGCGACGGTCGATCTGTGCGTCGACTGCCAGGCGATCTGGTTCGATACTTATGAAAGCATCCAGCTCGCCGCCGGCGGCGTGCTGCAATTGTTTCGCGTCATCGCGACGGCCCGGCCGCAGTTGCGCCGGGCATTGCCTTCGCTCATGCAGTGCCCGCGGTGCGATACCGCGCTCGCGCTGACGCACGACCTGCAGCGCACCACGCGGTTTTCCTACTATCGCTGCGATTTCGGTCACGGGCGTTTCACGCCGTTCGTGCAGTTCCTGCGCGAGAAGGATTTCGTGCGGCCGCTGGCGCCCGACGAGGTCGAAAGGATCAAGGCCACGATCAAGACGGTGCGGTGCTCGAGCTGCGGCGCGCCGGTCGATCTGGCGAGCGCGACCGTATGCCCGTACTGTCGTGCGCCGATCGTGGCGCTCGACCCCGATGCCATGGAGCGAACGCTGCGCACGCTCGATGCGGCCGAGCAACAGCGCGTTGCGCCGCCGATGTCCGATCCAGGCAAGCTTGCAGACAGCATCATTGCCGCAGCGCAGGTCGAGCGCGCGTACGCGCGTGAAGCACGCGAGGAGCGACTGGACCTCACCGTGGACCTGATCGACCTCGGCATGGACGCGCTTGCAGCGCTGTTGCGCAACCGCTGAGGACGTCGCGCTAGAATTCGCCGTCGTCTATCCGGAGGACCCGATGTCCCGATCCCTGTCCCTGCCGATGCTGGTCGCGGCTGCCGCGCTCAGCGGCGCGGTTGCCGCGCAGACTCCAGCGCCCGCGCCGGCCCCCGCCAATGGCGCGGTGCCCAAGCACAACTGCCAGAAGCCCGAGTTTCCCGGCAACCTCGCGAGCGAGAACCAGAAGAACGCGTGGCGCAAGGACTTCGTCGCCTACGTCGATTGCATCAAGAAATTCGTGACCGACGAGCAGGCGCTCGCCAAGCCTCATCTCGATGCGGCCAACGCGGCGGTCGACGAGTACAACTCCGCGGTGCGGGAGTACAACGACACCATCGAGAAGTCGAAGGCGAAGTAGCCGTCGATGTCCAGCGCGGCTCAGCGCGCGCTGGTGCGCTGCACCTGCGCGACCTTGCCGCCCAGGCACACGAAGCTCAACCCCGCGACGTCACCGCGCGGCGCGTAGCTGTATCGCGTCGCGTCGGCGGCGCGCGTCGCGCCGTCGGGTTGCGGCGTCAGGACTTGCGTAGCGGATTGACGATCGGGCAATCCGATCTGCGCGAGCACCTCACCGCACGAGCGCCCGTTGATGACGCGGTCGAACTCCTGCGCGACCGCGGGCGCATCGTCGCCACCGCGCGTGGTGCTTGAGCCACCAGCGCGTGTCCACGCGACCGTGCCGCCCGAGAATCCGACCTGCGCGATGGCCGACTCGTTGGAGTAGACCCACACCTCGGTCGCCTTGTCGTCTCCGAGTCCGGCACGGATGCGGCTCGGCTCGCCGAGCGCCTGCTGCACCCAGCGCTTGGGCATGCCGACCACGACCTGGCGCGCGGCCGCCGCGGCGCGCCAAGTCGCCTCGACGTCCTTTCCGGGCGGCGCCGCCTTGTCGTCGTCGGGATGCGGCTCGACCTTGCTCTCGCGCAGGTTCGGTCCGCAGGGGGATTGCTGGTAGGTCGTGCGGCCGGCCATGTCGACGCACTTGTAGATCTGCCCCACCGCCGTTCCTGCGCACGCCGTGCCGAGGACCAGAGTGCAAAGGGCGCAACAGGTGCGCAGTGTAGTGTCGGCGGGTTTATGCATCCGTCATGATAGGCGCAACCAGCGGCCAGCGAGAAGCCCCGGCTTAACCAGCGACCGGCGGCGCACGGTATGATGCTTTGCAACATCGACGCGAAGCGCACGCCATGGCCCGTCCCGATCCGCTGCCCTTGTTCGCAGACGCGCCTGCCGGTTCGGACGACGAGCGCGCGAGGCGGATCGCGCGTGTGCTTCTGGAAGGCTTCGACCGGCACTATGCCCTGTTCCGGCAGTGTGCTCGCCTCGCCAAGCGCCACTACGAGGCCGGCAACTGGCGGGCCATTGGGCACGTCGCGCGCGACCGCATCGATTTCTACGATCGACGTGTCGCCGAAACGGTGGAGCGCATCGACCGGGAATTCGGCCGGGAAGCGCTGAACGACAGCGGGGCCGAAGCGCTCTGGGCGCGCGTCAAGCTGCATTTCATCGGCATGCTGATCGACCATCGGCAGCCGGAATGCGCGGAGACGTTCTTCAATACCGTCTCCACCAAGCTGCTGCACCGCACGTACTTCCACAACCGCTTCCTGTTCGTGCGCCCGGCGATGTCGACCGAGTATCTCGACGAGAACACCCCGTCGTATCGCAGCTACTACCCGAGCCGGCGCGGCCTTCGCGCGACGCTGATCGACCTGGTGCTCGATTTCCGCCTCGAGCGCCGCTTCGCCGACTTCCGCAGCGACCTGCGCCACGTGCTCGCGGCGTTTCGTGCGCGACTGCCGCGACCGTTCAAGCCCGAGGCGAACATCCAGATCCAGGTGCTCGGCAACCTGTTCTTCCGCAACCAGACCGCGTACATCGTGGGTCGATTGCTGAACGGAGCGCTCGCCTATCCGTTCGTGGTCGCCATCAAGCACGATGCCGACGGCAAGCTCTACCTCGATACGCTGCTCACCGACACCAAGGACCTCGCGCTGCTGTTCTCCGCCAATCGCGCCTACTTCCTCGTGGACATGGAAGTGCCCTCGGCGTACGTGAGCTTCATCCTGTCGATGGTGCACGACAAGACCGCCGCCGAGATCTACACCATCGTCGGCCTGCAGAAGCATGGGAAGTCGCTGTTCTTCCGCGACTTCCTGCATCATCTCAAGCACTCGACCGACCGCTTCGTCATCGCGCCGGGCATCAAGGGACTCGTGATGAGCGTGTTCACGCTGCCCTCCTATCCCTACGTGTTCAAGGTCATCAAGGACCGGATCGCCGCGAGCAAGGACACCGACGCGGCGCGGGTCAAGCAGAAGTACGCGCTGGTAAAGCATCACGACCGCGCCGGACGCATGACCGATACCCTCGAATACTCCGATGTCGCGTTCCCGCGCGATCGCTTCACCAGCGAATTGCTCGCCGAGCTCGAGGCCGAAGCGCCCTCGCAACTCGAGCGCGACGGGGATTACATCGTCATTCGCCATCTCTACATCGAGAGACGGCTCACGCCACTCAACCTCTACCTGCAAACGGCGAAGACCTCCGAGCTCAACCACGCGATGCGTGAATACGGCGATGCGATCCGCGAGCTCGCCGCGGTCAACATCTTCGCCGGCGACTTCCTGTTCAAGAACTTCGGCGTCACGCGCTACGGTCGCGTCGTGTTCTACGACTACGACGAGATCGAATACGTCACCGATTGCAACTTCCGCGCGGTTCCTCCACCTCCGCCTGGATGGGACGAAATGTCGGACGACGTCTGGTACGTAGTCGGCGCGCACGATGTGTTTCCCTCGGAGTTCGCGACGTTCCTCCTCACCGACCCGCGCACGCGTTGCGCATTTCTCGCCTTCCATGCGGACCTGCTCGATCCGCAGTGGTGGCAGCGGATGCAGCAGGCCAACGCCGAGTCGGGCGTGACCGAAGTGCTGTCGTACGCGAACACGGTGCGCTTTCCGCATGTCGCGCGCAGCGCGGCGGCAGCCGCCGCAGTGCATCCTGACGACGGCGCAAGCCTGTAGGACCACCGAGGCGCCTGACGCTCCGTTCGGCGGCCCGAAGCGCTCGATCCTCAGCCGCGTGACACGATCGCAGCCCGCGGGCGGATACTTTCGCGTTGGAGGCAAATGGGCAGCGCCCGTGCGAACGCGAGGTCGGTTCGGGCAACCGCGACTGCACGAGCGCGCAAGGCAACGGCCCGCTTCGCTTGCGAACGCCCTTGGGGGAGAGCGTGTTCCACAGCGCCTTCGACATCTATCGCATCGGGCCCGGGCCCTCCTCGTCGCGGACCGCGGCTCCGCATCGTGCCGCGCAGCAGTTCCTGCATGCGCTCGCAGCCGAAGGTCGCTTCGGTCAGTGCGCCCGCGTGGAGGTCCGCCTGCTCGGCGCACTCGCGCTGATCGGTCGCGAGCTGGCTGTTCACAAGGCCGTCGTCGCCGGGCTCGCCGGCGAGCCTGCCGAGCGCTGCGACGCGCAATCCATGGATGCGCTGTGCGCGCGCGTGGAAAGCGACAAACGCATCACGCTGGCCGGACAGCGCACGATCGCCTTCGACATAGCGCACGACGTCCGCTTCAACGTCGCGCAGACCCTGGCCGAGGAGGCGAGTGCGTTGCGCTTCGATGGCTACGACCAAAGTGGCGGTCGACTGGCATCTCGACTCTATCTCTGCGGCGGCTACGGCGAGGTGCTCGATACTGCCGCGCCTCCCGTTGCGCACGGTGGCCTGCCACTTCCCTTCGTCTACACCAACGCCGCCGAGCTGCTCGAGTTGTGCGGCCTGCATCGCAAGAAAATCGCGGACATCGCGCGTTCGAACGAGTGCGTGCGACGCAGCCCGGGCGAGTTGCGGTCGGGACTGATGCGTGTCGCACTGGCCATGCGAGCGAGCATCGAACGCGGCCTCGGCACCACGGGCGGCCTCCCCGGCGGCCGTCTGCAGCGGCGCGCAGCCGCGCAGAAATCGGCGATCGACGCCTCGCCGTCGCCGGCGGAAACCTGCGCGCTGTACGCGACTGCGGTCGCGGAGGAAAGCGCAGCCGGCGGGCGCGTGGTGAGCGCGCCGACCAACGGCTCCGCAGGCCCGGTGGCCGCGCTGCTCGAGCACATGCGCTTGAACCATTCGTCCGCGAGCGAGGATCGCACGGTGGACTTCCTGCTCGTTGCCGCGTGCGTGGGAAGCTTGCTGCGCGCGGCGGGCCTGCGCCAGGCCGGCTGTCAAAGCGCAGTGGGCGTGAGCGCCGCAATGGCGGCCGCCGGTTGCGTCGCGGCGTGGAGCGGCAGCAACGCGCAGGCGCTGTGGGCGGCCGAGCAAGCGCTCGAGCGCCATCTGAATCTCGCCTGCGATTCCTCCGATGGCCGCGTCCAGCAGCCCTGCATCGAACGCAATGCGACCGGCGCCGCGATCGCGTATACCGCCACCCAGGAGGCTCTGCGCCAACGCGACCCGCGGGTTCGAATCGATCACCTCGCCGCGACGATGGTCGATGCCGCGCGCATCATGTCGAAGCGGGCCAAGACCGCGTCGCTGGGCGGAATCGCGGTGAATATCGCCGATTGCTGACGCGCGGCTTGCAGCGCTTGAGGTATGCTCGCCGGGTCATGACCCGATGCCGATCACGTCGCATGCCTCGCGTCCTCGTACTCGTCGTCGCGCTCGCAATCGCCGGCTGCCAGAGCAATCCTTCGCAGGAAGAGATCCAGGCAGCCAAGGAAACCATCGACTGCACCCACGAGGGCGAGCGCTTCGTGATTCGCTTCACCGAAGGCGAGGCGCGTTTTCTGATGCCCGACGCGACGCGGGTGATCCTCTACCAGGTGCCGGTCGCGGACGGCATGCGATATCTCAACGATGCGATGGAGCTGCGCGGCCGCGGGATGGATCTCGACCTCACGCGCCGTGATCGGCGCGTACATCTCACCTGCAAGCCCTACGAGCTGCCGCCGAAGAACTGACGCGATCGTTCGACTGGCATGAGCGCGCAATCGTGGGCCGAGCGCGTCGGCGTCATCGGCGCGGGCGCCATGGGCATGGGCGTGGTGCGCAGCCTGCGCAGGCACGGCGTCGACGTCGTCGTGCGCGACATTCGAATCGAGGCGGAGCGCGAGGCGAGCGCACTGGGCGCGCAACTCGCACGATCACCCGCCGAGCTGGCGCGCAATTGCTGCATTGCGATCGTGCTCGTCGTCGACGAGCCACAGGTCGAGGCCGTGCTGTTCGGCGAATCGGGTGCGGCGCACGCGTTTGCGCACGACTCGATCGTCGTGCTGTCTTCGACGCTGGCCCCCGATTATGTCGTCGCACTCGAACCGCGACTGGCCCGGCACGGCGTGACGCTCGTCGATGCCCCCGTGTCAGGCGGCCCGCGCAAGGCACACGACGGCTCGATGACCATGATGGTGGGCGGACCGGAGATCGCGCTCGCGCGCTGCGCTCCGCTGTTTGCGTTCATCGCGGGGAACGTGTTCCGAACCGGCATCGTCGGCACCGGCGCCAAGTGCAAGATCGCCAACAATCTCCTCGCCGCAGCCAACCTGGCCGCCGCGGCCGAGGCCTTCGCACTCGCGAGCGAGGCCGGCGTCGACCCTGCAATGTTCGTCGAGCTCGTGCGCGCAAGCTCGGGGGCGAGCTGGATCTTCGACGATCGCATCCCGCGCGTCCTCGCGCAGGACTATGCGCCCCGCGCGGCAACACGCGTTCTGGCCAAGGACGTGGGCATCGCAGTGGACTACGCGGCGAAACTGCAAGTCGACGTTCCGCTCGCTCGCGCCGCGCGCGCGGTGTTCGCCGCGGCGATTGCCGATGGATACGGCGAGGAAGACGACGCTTCCATCATCAAGGCTGCGCTGCATCGAACGGGCACGGCGTCGAAGCCTTGAAGCGGTCGCGCTATTGCGCTCGCTCGTGCGGATCGACGTCGATGTATTTCCACACCTGCGATCGGATCGGATGCGGAACGTAGGTGCGCACCCAGCGATGGCGCAGGCTGTCCTCGAGCAGGTGGTGGGTCATGCGCCACGGCGCGTAGGCGAGCATCAGCTGGGTCATCCGATCGAACAGCCGCGTTCGTTGCGGAGAATCGGGTAGCGCACGCGCCTGCTCGTAGAGCTTGTTGAACTCGGGCAGGTCGAAGCGAGCGTTGTTCTCAGGCCCGCTGGGTCCGTACAGCAGCTGCATGAAGTTCTCGGCGTCGGGATAGTCGGCGTTCCATCCATCGCGGCGCACCGGGATCTTGCCCAGTCGCGCCATCTTGCGAAGCTCCGGAACACGATCCTTGTGAATCGCGGTGCGCAACCCGATCGCCTGCAGGTTGCGTGTCCACAGCTCGTCGAGCTCACGCTGCGTGGAGCGTGGATCGGACCAGTAGTCGATGACCAGCGGCTTGCCGTCGGGCGCCTCGCGATAGCCGTCGCCGTCGCGATCCTGGTACCCGAAATGATCCAGCAACGCGCGCGCTGTCGCAGGGTCGTAGAGCTGCGCGCTG
>DATKLH010000319.1:0-6390 GCA_035542515.1 Casimicrobiaceae bacterium | reverse complement strand
GCGCTGCGATCGCCGGCGATCCACGCTTCGAGATCGTCGAGATCGGCGCGTGCCCGGACGATTGGGCCGGGAAGGTGCACGCGGTTTATACCGCCGTCAATCGCGCGCGTGCCGCCGCGGAGGCCGACTACCTTCTGTTCTGCGATGCGGACACGCTGTTCGCGCCGGGCTGCATCGGTTCCGCGCTCGCGCTGATGCGGCATCGGAAGCTCGACCTGTTGAGCCTGCTCAGCACGCTGCGTCACGAGCGCTGGTACGAACTGGTCGTGCAGACGGCGGCGGCGTTCGAGTTGATGACGCAATATCCCCTGATGCTCGTGAATTCGGTCAAGGAGCGGCGCGCGTTTGCCAATGGCCAGTTCATGCTCTTCAGGCGCGAAGCGTACGAAGCGGTGGGCGGGCACGGCGCCGTCAAGACGGCGCTGCTCGAAGATCTCGCGCTGGCCCGGCTGATCGAAGCGAAACGTCGCACCGCCGGGGTGTTCCTCTCGGCGGGCCTGTTCCACTGCCACATGTATTCCGACTGGCGCCAGTTCCGCCGCGGCTGGAAGCGCATCTACATCGAGTCGGCCAATCGCAGGGCGCGGCGGCTGGAATTGTCGGCTCGGCGGATCCGCTGGCTCGGGACGTTTCTGCCCGGCTGGATGCTTGCGGCAGGTGTGCTCGGCGCGGTGATGACCGCGATCGGGTCGTCATTCGACGCGCCGTTCTGGATGCTCTGGTTGGTTGCGCTCGCCGTGTGGATCGGCGCGCTGGTGCGCATATCGATGCTCTCGCGTGCGCCGGTGTGGACGGCGCCGCTGCATATCGTCGGTGCGTGGCTGACCGCCAATCTGCTTGGCGAAGCCGCCGCGGATCTGCAGACGGGCAAACCAACGACCTGGGGTGGCCGTCAGTACGATCTCGGCATGGAAAAGTCGTAGGCCTACGCGTTCGCGGGCGGATGCGCGGACACTTCAGGTTGCGTAACGCGATTTCCTGCGCGTTGCTTCGATGAATTGTTCGAACTGCGCGATGCGCACTGCGTTGGGTCGCATCAATCCTGCATCCGCTCCGCGACTGCATCGCCCCACGGCGACATGATCTCGGTGCAGCCCATGTTCCACTCGCCTTGGCGCAGCACGCCCGCGGGAACCGCGAACGCATAGGGGAAGACCGTACGCCGAGCAGTCGTGGTCGGGAATGCGGCCTGCAGGGCCTCGATGGTCGAAGCGGGCAACGCGCGGTCCGCGACCACCGTATCTCCGCCGCTCATGTCGATCCGCGGCTGATGGAAGGCGTCCTCGAGCGTGAGCTCGTGATCGGCGACAAACGAGATGAGCTGCAGCACCGTGCCGAGGATCTTGCGCCCGCCCGAGGCGCCAAGCGCAAAGCGACGTCCGTCGGCCGTCACGCCGACCGCTGGACAATAATTCCCGAGACAGCGCTTGTCGGGGCCGAGCGAATTGGGCTTGCCCGGCTCGGGATCGAACCACATGATGCCGTTGTTGAGCAGAAGTCCTGTCGAGGGCGAGACCACACGCGAGCCGAAGATCGAGAGCAGCGTCTGCGTGCCCGCGCACAGGTTGCCCTTGCGATCCACGATGCTGAAGTGCGTCGTGCATGACGGGGCAGAGGGCGCGTCGCTCCTGTCGCCCATGTCGCGCAGGCGCGCGCGGAATGCGACGTCGAGCGCGTGCGCATAAGCCACGTAACTTTGCGCACCGGGCACGCCTGCCGAGGGTGCGAATTGTCGTGCCAGCGTTTCGAGACAGCGAACGAGGCTCGGCCCGCCCGTCATGCCCGGCGCGGCAAATACGCGACCGCCGCGGTAAGGCGCGTCGAGGGGATCGGAAATGGTCGCGCGGTATGCCGCAAGGTCATCCATCGCCAGGCATCCGCCCTTGCCGCGAACGTCTTTCACCAACGCCTGCGCGACATCGCCGGTGTACAAGTCCGCAGCTCCATCGCGCGCGATCGCGCGAAGCGTTTGCGCGAGCTTGCGTTGGTCGAGTCGCTTCTCGGTGAAAGCGGTCCAGGTGCCGAGCATCGGCCAGCGGCCGTCTTCGAGGAACATCGCCGCGGCATCGGGATCGAGCGACAGCGCGCGCGCGGTCGACGCCATGAGCAGCCCCGAATACCAGTCGACGAGCATGCCTTCGTCCGCGAGCGCGATCGCCGGCGCGATGAGATCGGCCCACGGCAGGCGACCGAAACGCTCGTGCGCCAACCCCATGCCGGCAACGACGCCGGGAACTGCCACAGCGGTGGCACCTTGCACATTGCGATCGCCGACCACCGCTTCCCACGGGAAGAGATCGGAGGCCTTGCCGGACCCGCTGAGGGGGTAATCGGCGGGATCGAGTGCGCGCGGGGAGCGCATGCCGTAGTCGATTGCGTAAGCCTGCGCTTCATCGGCGCGCCACAGCACCATGCAACCGCCGGCGGCCGCGCCGCTCATCCACGGTTCGACCACGCCGAGCGCGAACGAGGTTGCCACGGCTGCGTCCATCGCGTCGCCGCCCGCTTCGAGGATGACGGCGCCCGCCTCGGCGGCGCGGCGATGCTGTGCCGCGACCACGCCACCGCGCGTTGCGACCACCGACTTGCGGACGATCTGCGAGTTGGAGAAGTTGTCGATCATTGTTGCGATGGGCGATGGGCGATGGGCGATGGGCGATAGCCGACCGGGATTGCGTTAACGATCAGAAGTCGTACTGCGCGGCTGGCCGACAGTCGCGGACGTCTTCACATATGCCACGACGTCCGCATGCGTCGCGAACCACACGCCTTCGTGCGCGCGCATGTGTCGTATCAGCTCGTCGAGGATCCATACGCGCGAGCGATAGCCGCTGATGTGCGGATGCATGGTGAGCTGGAACAATCCGCGTTCGCGATACGCGGCGTCGAACTCGCGCCGGAAGATGTCGAATACGTCGTCCGGCGGCGTGTACGGCCTCAGGCCCGCGAAGCGGTTCATGTTGAAGTACACCGCATCGTCGCGGATCCATTCCACCGGCAGCTCGATCACGCCGGTGTTCTCGCCGTCCATCAGCAGCTCGTAGCAATCGACGTCGGCCATCAGCGACGAGTCGTACAGCAGGCCCATTTCGCGCGTGATCGCGAGCGTGTGCGGACTGAAATCCCATGACGGCGTGCGGATCCCGACCGGTCGGATGCCGGTGATTTGTTCGAGCGCATCGGCACAGCGCATCTGCAGCTCGCGCTCCGCATCGGGCGGCAGTGTCGAATTGCGCTCGTGGATCCAGCCATGGATCGCGACTTCGTGGCCCTCCGCGACGATCCTGCGCTGCTCGTCGGGATACAGCAGCGCACTCACCGCGGGAACGAAAAAGCTCGCGCTGACGCCGTGTCGCGCCAGGATTTCGAGGATGCGCGGCACGCCCTGCCGATTGCCGTACTGACCCTGCGACAGCTTGCCGATCGATTCGCCGCCTTCGCGCAGCTCGTTGGTCTCGTGATCCGAATCGAACGACAATGCGACAGCGCAGCGCGCGCCGTCGGGCCAACTCGAAGGTCGCAGTGTTCGACCGGCGCGCACGCGATTCACGATCGCGCGCCATTGCGCCTCGGGCCATTGCCACGGCTGCAGATCGTCGGCGTTCATTTGGGCGTGGGGCCGATGCGCCGCGCGATCTCGGCAGTGATCGCGGCCTCGCGTGCAACGAACCTGGCGAAGTCCTCCGGCTTCGAGCCGACTGCTTCGAGACCGAGCTGGTCGAATTGCGCTTGCACGTCCGGTTCACCGAGCGCTTTCACCGTCGCCGCATGAATGCGTGCGACAAGCTCCGGTGAGGCACCCGCGGGCAGCCACAGCCCGAACCAGTTGACGATGTTGAAGTCCTTCATGCCCGCTTCCTGCATGGTCGGAACGTCGGGCATGCCTTTCCAGCGCTTGGCACCGGTCACGGCGATGGCGCGCAGCTTGCCGCTCTGCACGTGTTGAACCGCGATCTGCGTACCGACGAAGAACATGTCGATGCGTCCCGCGAGGAGATCGGTCATCGCTTCCGCGACGCCGCGATAGGGCACCATCAGGATGTCGGTGCCGGTCTGCGACTTCATCACTTCCGCGGGGATGTGGCTCGCGGTGCCGATGCCCGCGGAACCGTAGGTGAGCTTGCCGGGTTGCTTCTTCGCGAGCGCGATCAGCTCCTGCAGGTTCTTCGCCGGCACGGTGTCCGGATTGACCACCAGCACCTGGCCGAAATTCTGCGCGGCGAGGCTGACGTGCGTGAAATCCCTCACCGGATCGTAGGTGACGTTTTCCTTGTTGAACGGCGGGATGTTGGTGTGCGACGCGGTGGTGAACAGCCACGTGTAGCCATCCGCCGGTTGCTTCGCCACGTACGCGGTCCCGACGATCCCGCCGGCGCCGGCGCGATTCTCCACGACCACCGGTTGCCCAAGCGTCGTTGCCATGTGGGGCGCGAGCATGCGCATGATCAGGTCGGGCGGACCGCCCGGCGGTGACGGAACGACGACATGGATCGGTCGGTTGGGAAAATCGTTTGGCGCCGGCTGCGCATGCGCTGCGGACAACGCTGCGCATAGCGCCGCCGTTGCGGCGAAGGCCGTGAAGCGTCTGCGTGACATGGGGCTCTCGAAGGGAAGGACCGCTAACGCGGAGACGGGATGGTGATGCGACGCTGCTCGCGGGCCGATGCGACGATCGATTCGAGCACTGCGACGTTGTGCACTTCGTCGCCATCCGGCAGTGCGAGCGGCCTGCGCTGTGCGACCGCATGAGCGAAATGCTCGAGCTCGGCGCGCTCGGTGCTCGTGTGCGGAAACGTCAGCACCTCGGGAGCATGCTTGACCGTCACGTCGGCGCGATCGACGAATGCGACGCGCAGCTTCCAGGTGGTGAGATGCTCCACGTCGCCGACTTCGGCCCAGCCTTTGCTGCCGAACACCTGCAGGCGCCACGTCTCGGCGGTGGCGATGACGGTGCCGAGATAACCCGTTGCTCCGCTCGCGAAGCGGAACAGCATGGACGTGGTGTCATCGACCCCGAAGTCCTGTGCGAGGCGAAAGCTTTGGGCGTCCACCGAATCGATCTGGCCGGCGAGATACAGCATCGCATCGACCACGTGCACACCGCGTCCGGTCATGCCGCCGGCGGGAACCTCGTCGCGATCGTGACGCCAGTGCTCGCGCCCGAAGCGATACGCGCTCGGACCGCAGAAATTGCCTTCGATGTGCAGCACGCGGCCGAGGCGACCCTCGTCGATCATGCGCTTGATTTCCCGCAGCGCCGGCTGGAAGCGCCAGTTGTATCCGACCGCAAGCGTGACGCCGTGAGCTGCGCACGCTTCGGCCGCTCGCGCCGACTGTGCCGCCGAGAGACCAAGAGGTTTTTCCGTGAAGACGTGCTTGCCCGCGCTCGCGGCAGCGACGATCTGGTCGGTGTGCAGCGAGTGCGGCGTTGCGAGCACGACGGCATCGATCGCCGGATCGCGCAGCAACTCGTCGCACGTGGCGACGAGGCGCAGGTCGTTCTTGCGGCACAACTCGATGGCCTTGTCGGGCGTGCGCGTCGTTCCAGCGACGAAGCGGATTTCATCGCTCCTGCCCTGGACGCTCGCGACGAGGTTCTGCCCCCAGCTCCCCAGTCCCACGATCGCTGCGCGAATCATCATTGCTCCGATGGTGCCATGGCCCGCTGCGCCGTCAGCGAAGCGCACCCGGACGCACGCGTTACTCGCAGTCAACCAGTCGGCGGTGGGGCAATAGAAAGAATCGCCTTCGCGCCGCGTGCCGATTGCGCAGCGAGCGACGCGACGCTGTCCGTCACGTTCGCGGCGTTCTATCCATTTGCCGGTGCGCGAGCGCCGCCGGCGCCTTCGGTGCGAGCGACCTCACTGCACGAGCTGAGCCAGCTCGCCAGTACGGTACTTCGACGCGATGTTCTCGAGCGGCTCCGCCCTGATCCTGCTCGCCATGCCGGCACAACCGAACTGCTCGTAGCGCTGCTTGCAGATGGCCTTCGCGGCGAGCATGGCGGGCTTGAGGTATTCGCGCGGATCGAACTTCGACGGATTCTCGTGCATGAACTTGCGGATCGCCGCGGTCATCGCGAGACGGATGTCGGTGTCGATATTGACCTTGCGCACCCCGTGCTTGATGCCTTCCTGGATCTCCTCGACCGGCACGCCGTAGGTCTCCTTCATGTCGCCGCCGTACTTGCGGATCTCGGCGAGCAGATCCTGCGGCACCGACGAGCTGCCGTGCATCACCAGGTGCGTGTTGGGAATGCGCCTGTGGATTTGCTTGATGCGCTCGATGGCCAGGATGTCGCCGGTGGGCTTGCGGCTGAACTTGTAGGCGCCGTGCGAAGTGCCGATCGCGATGGCCAGCGCATCGACCTGCGTGCGACGCACGAAGTCA
>DATKLH010000318.1:0-6824 GCA_035542515.1 Casimicrobiaceae bacterium | reverse complement strand
CCCGCCGACGGTGGGGTTCTACGGCAAGTTCATGGTTATCCAGGCGGCCGTGAACGAGGGCTTCATCTGGCTCGCCGTCGTGGCCGTCGTGGCATCCCTCGTCGGGGCGTTCTACTATCTTCGCATCGTCAAGCTCATGTATTTCGACGATGCCGTCGACCGCTCGCCGATCGTCGTGCGCGGCGATGCCGGTGTGCTGTTGTCGGCCAACGGCCTGCTCCTGCTGGTGCTCGGCATCCTCCCGCAGCAGCTCATCGGCCTCTGC
Organism: Casimicrobiaceae bacterium; assembly: GCA_035542515.1. GTDB lineage: Bacteria > Pseudomonadota > Gammaproteobacteria > Burkholderiales > Casimicrobiaceae > VBCG01. Next base: position 6,559 of record DATKLH010000318.1, on the reverse strand, counting down.
GCGATCGCGCTGATCAACTCGAATTTTCCCTAGCCTGCCGCCGCGGCGGTGAGGGCGCCACGACAGGCGCGAACCGCGAGTTCAGCAGTCGGCCCGCCGGATGACCTATGATGGCTGGCACGGCAGGTCGGGCCGGGTATCGCGTGCTAACATCGACGACGCGCAACGCGAGTGAGGCGCGGTCGTGCCCGGCTGCGGCATGACGCGAGATTTCCCCTGACCGCCCGCTGGCGCGGTGCACTGGTGCGCTGAACTGATACGAACATCCACTCCGGTCCGGGCCATGCGCGTAGGTTTCCTCGTCACCTGTCTGGTGGATCTCATGCGGCCGTCGATCGGCTTCGCCGCGATCGACCTGCTCGAGCGCGCCGGCGCGGAAGTATTCGTGCCTCCCACGCAGACTTGCTGCGGACAGCCGGCGTACAACTCCGGCGATCGCGCCGATTCGATCACGCTCGCGCGCAAGCTCGTCGACGAGTTCGAGCGCTGCGACTACCTCGTCGCGCCATCGGGCTCATGCACCGGCATGGTCAAGACGCACTACGGCGATCTGTTGAGCGACGATCCGGACTATGCGGAGCGCTCCGCGCGGCTGGCCGCGAAGACCTACGAGCTCACTGACTTCCTGGTCAATGTGCTCAAGATCCAGAGCGTGCCGGGGACCTTCAGCGGGCGGATCACCTATCACGATTCGTGCGCGGGCTTGCGCGAAATGGGCGTCAAGCAGCAGCCGCGCGCACTGCTAGCAACCATGCCTGGCGTCGAGCTCGTCGAGATGGCCGAGTGCGAGACCTGCTGCGGATTCGGCGGTACGTTCTCCATCAAGTTCGGCGAGATCTCGGCGCGGCTTGCCGACAACAAGTGCCAGCACATCGCCAACTCGGGTGCGGGCGCGGTGGTGCTCGGCGACCTGGGCTGCATGCTGAACATCGAGGGCCGGTTGCGCCGGCGTGGCGATGCGCAGACGCGCGTGCTGCACATCGCCGAGCTGCTGGCAGGAAACGGCAAATGAACGGCGCAACCATGGACCCGGCAGGGGCGAGAACAGTGCGACCGTTCCCTCGGCGCGGACTGTTCGCGCTTCCCATCGAAGCTGCGTTCGCGAATCGGAGCACATCCCGCGCCCCGACTTTCCAACGCGGAACCACCGAGGCCTGACGCGATGCAAGTCGCATCGATGCATTTCAAGCAGACCGCGCACGTCAAGCTCAACGACGAGCAGCTGCAGCGCAACCTGCAGAAGATCAAGGGCAAGTTCGTCGCGAAACGGCGCGCGTCGCTGTCCGAGCTCGACGACTTCGAGGCCACTCGCGACGCCGGCATGGCGATCCGCCAGCGCGCGCTCGATGCGCTCGACACCTGGCTCGAGATCTTCGAACGCAACGCGCAGGCTCGCGGAGCCACCGTGCTCTTCGCCGAGACTCCGGCGCAGGTCAACGCGCTCGTTCTCGAGATCGCGCGCAAGCACGAGGTTGGCAAGATCATCAAGTCGAAGTCGATGGTGTCGGAGGAATCCGCGCTCGACCATGCCATCGAGGCGGCCGGCCTCACCGTCGTGGAAACCGACCTCGGCGAGTACATCCTGCAGATCAACGACTACGAGCCGCCTTCGCACCTGATCGGACCGGCACTGCACAAGTCGAAGGAGGAGGTCGCCGAGCTCTTCTCGCGCAAGCACCATCAGCCGCGCAAGGACGGCATCGAGGAGTTGTGTCTGGAGGCGCGCGGCGTGCTGCGCGGGCACTACCTCACCGCGGACATGGGCATCTCGGGCGGGAACTTCTTCGTCGCCGACACCGGATCGGTCGTGCTGGTGACCAACGAGGGCAACGCGACGCTCACCACGACATTGCCGAAGGTGCACGTTGCGATCTCGGGCATCGAGAAGATCGTCCCAACGCTCGAAGACGTGGCGACGCTGCTGCGCCTGCTGCCACGCAGCGCGACCGGCCAGTCGATCAGCAATTACGTCGACATCCTCACCGGCACCAAGGGCGCGGGCGAATACCACGGTGTCGAGCACATGTACTTCATCCTGGTCGACAGCGGTCGCTCGACCATCCTCGGCAGCGAGGTGCGCGAGGCACTGCGCTGCATACGCTGCGGCGCGTGCATGAATCACTGCCCGGTGTACCAGAACGTCGGCGGACATTCGTACGGATGGGTCTATCCGGGACCGATCGGCTCGATCCTGACGCCGATGTACATCGGCCTCGAGAATGCAGCCGATCTGCCGGAAGCCTCGACGATGTGCAACCAGTGCGGCGTGGTGTGCCCGGTACGCATCCCGTTGCCGGATCTGCAACGCAAGCTGCGCGAACGCGAGTTCGCCGGCGGCTTGCGGCCGTGGACCGAGCGCGTCGGGACGAGGCTGTGGGCGTGGGTCGCACGACGGCCGAAGCTATACGCGTTGAGCACCCGAATCGCCGTTCGCCTGCTGCGCGTAATGGGCGGCCGCGAGCGCCTCATTCATTCGCTTCCCTTGGCTCGCGGATGGACCGAAGACCGCGACATGCCGGCGCCGGCCGGGCGTACGTTTCGCGAGCTCTACGCTGCGCGTGCGCGCAAGGGTCACGCATCCGATCAACCCTCGACTTCGCAGGCGGTATCACGATGAATGCCCCGCATCCTCCCGCGCTCGCCCTGCCTCGGCTGTCGCGCCGCGGCGAATCGCTCGGCACCGAGAATGCCTTCGTGGTGCTCGCCGAAGTGAACGCGCTGGCGCGCGCGGGCAAGGACATCGTCTCGTTCTGCATCGGACAGCCGGACTTTCCGACGCCCGGCAACGTGCAGGATGCCGCTATCGCCGCCATTCGTGCCGGCAAGCACGGCTATACGCCGTCGGCAGGGATCGATGATTTGCGCGCCGCGGCCGCGCACGACATGGGAACGCGGCGCGACCTCGACCTCCGTGCCGAAGACGTCGTCGTCGGTGCCGGTGCCAAGCCGTTCATCGCGTACACCATCGCATCGGTGACCGATCACGGCGCCGACGAGGAAGTCATCTATCCGGTCCCCGGGTTTCCCATCTACGAGTCGCAGATCCTCGCCAATGGCGCGGTGCCGGTGCCGATCTTCCTGCGCGAATCGCGCGACTTCGCGTTCGATCCGGCGGAGCTCGAAGCCAAGATCACACCCAAGACACGTCTGCTGATCCTCAACACGCCGCAGAACCCGACCGGCGGAGTGCTGCAGGCCGACGATCTCGATGCCATCGCGGCCATCCTCGCACGCCATCCGCACGTGTGGGTCTTCGCCGACGAGATCTACTCGAGGCTGGTCTACGACGGCAAGTTCGATTCGCTCGCGACACGACCCGGCATGCTCGAGCGAACCATCATCAGCGACGGCGCTTCGAAGACCTGGGCCATGACGGGCTGGCGTATCGGCTACGTCGCCAACCGCATCCTTGCCCCGGTGTTCACGCGCTGGATCACCAATACCGAATCGTGTGCATCGCAAATCTCGCAATGGGCCGCGGTGGAAGCGATCGAAGGACCGCAGGAGGCAGCCGAAGCGATGCGCGCACGCTTCATGGATCGCCGTGAGCTCATCGTTCGTCTTCTCAACGGCCTTCCCGGGGTGACCTGCAGGACGCCCGGCGGCGCGTTCTACGCGTGGCCCAACGTCACCGAGGCGTGTCGCATGACAGGATGCGCGGATTCGGAGGCTTTGCGCAAACGCCTGCTTCACGAAGCCGGTGTGGCAGTCCTGGCCGACATCCATTTTGGTCGCCGTGTACCTGGCGACGGCCAGCACATCCGGTTTTCCTACGCCGCCTCCAACGAGGCGATCGAGGAAGGCATCGCGCGCTTCGCCGAGTTCATCCGGCGCAACCGTCGCTAGCGATGGCGCAGCTCGACCAAAACAAGGCGTCGCGCGATGCGGTTCTCTCTCGCGTGCGCACTGCGCTCGGTCGCTCCGGTGCGGATGCTCGTTCGCGCGCCGAAGCGGAGGCCTACCTGCAAGCGCGCAAGCAGGGGCCTCGTCCAACGCTTCCGGCCGATCTCGTTGCGCATTTCATGACCCGTGCGACGGACATGGCGAGCACGGTGGAGCGCATTCCCGCGCTCGACGAAGTGCCCGCGGCGGTTGCGCGTTATCTCGATTCGCTCGACCTGTCGCCGGCGATCGCGGAGCAGAAGTCGCATCGCGGCGTATGCTGGCCGGAGCTCGGTCATCTCGACTGGCGCGCGCATGGTCTGGACATCGAAGGGCGTCCGATCGAAGGTAGCGATCTGCTCGGTATCACCGGATGTTTTTGTGCGATCGCGGAGACGGGAACCCTCGTGTTCCGGACCGACGCCGCTGCGCCGACGGATACCATGCTGCTGCCCGCCACGCACGTTGCCGTATTGCGTGCGGAGAGCATCGTATCCGGCATGGAAGAGGCCTTCGCCCGTGTGCGTGCGGAGGCTGCTGCGATGCCGCGCGCCATCAACCTGGTGTCCGGTCCTTCGCGAACCGGGGATATCGAGCAAACGATCGTGCTCGGTGCGCACGGTCCGTTTCGAGTGCATATCCTGGTGCTGGGGTGAGCGCCGCGGGAAGCGTCCCTGGTCGTGGGTTCGTGGCGCCGGCAGAATTCCTGGTTGTCGTTGCGGGTCGCTTCACGCGCCTTCGCGGAATGCCCTGATGGTCGCGCGCTCACCGCGTCTGCACCCGGGCAGGCTCACAACCGATAACCGATAACCAATAACCACTCTCCGTCCGTGTCACTTCAACTGCGACGACCAGCACTGGCACGTGTCACTCGAACGCCGCCCACACCATCGCGACGCCGGACACGAGCAGCAACGCATCCATGATGAAGCGGAAGTGCTGCGGACCCAGATGCAGCACGAAGCGCTTCGCGAACATCGTTCCGACCATCAGCGACGAGCCGGTCACCAATCCCTGGACCAGCACTTCGGCCGGCAAGGCGCCGAGCGTGCGGAACGCGATGGCCTTGCTGATGTAGACGGCCAGCGATCCCGCTGCCTCGGTCGCGATGAACGCGCCCTTGGTGAGTCCATAGGCGAGGAACAGCGGTGCGTTGATCGGTCCGGTCGACACCACGATGCCGGTGAGAAAGCCGATCAGGCCACCGGCCATCGCGAGATGCCAGCGGTTGACGCGCAGGTCGTGCGCAATCAGCCAGCGACGCGTGGGGATCATCGCGAGGAAGAACAGTCCAAGCGCGACTTCGACCCATTTTGGCGGTAGCGCGAGCAGCGTGCGGGCACCAAGGGCTGCGCATGGGATCGCCGTGATCGAATACGCGGCGCAGGCGCGCCAATCGACCGCCCGCCACCACGCGAGGATGCGCGCGAGGTTCCCCATCACCGATGCGATCGCCATGATCGGCACGGCCAGCCGCGGGCCATAGGCGATCACCAGCACCGGCAGCAGCATGATCGAGGAGCCGAAGCCGACGATGCCGCCGATCGTGCCGGCCACCAGGCCGACGATGAGCACGAGCGCGATGTCCACGCGGGCGTCCGTCAGTTCGCGCGCCGGACGCGTTGCCCCGACGGCACCAGAGACGAAGCGGCCGCCGGGGGGCGGCCGCACGTCACTTCAGTTCGATGGGTCAAACGGCGGGTTGCTGCGATTCACGCGCGTTGTTACTTGTGTGTGGCGTACCGCAAGCGACGGGACGCCGCAGCGTTTTCGATGCAACGACAAGGCGCGCGCGCTGCGTGCCGGCGCGCGAGACTTCGCGCCCTGACTTCAATCCGCGAGCTCGCGCAGGATCGCCTCGATCTTGGCCGAGTCGGCGAGGAAGGCATCCACGCAGCGCGGATCGAAATGCCGCGAGCGTTGCGAACGCAGATACTCCACGCCTTCGGTGAACGACCACGCGTGCTTGTACGGTCGCTCGGACACCAGCGCATCGAAGACGTCGGCGACGGCGACGATGCGCGCGACCAGCGGGATGTCGTCGCCGTGCAGCCCGTTGGGATAACCCGAGCCGTCGTACTTCTCGTGATGGCCGAGCGCGATGATCGCGCCCATCGACAGGTACTTCGACGGGCTGCCCTTGAGGATGTCGTAGCCGATGCGCGGATGCGCGCGCATGGTCTCTTCCTCTTCGCGCGTCAGCGGCCCTTCCTTGAGCAGCACCGCGTCGGGAATGCCGATCTTGCCGATGTCGTGCATCGGCGCGGCGACTTCGAGCACGTGGACGGTCTCCGCACCCAAGCCCAGATGCTGCCCGATCAGCGCCGAGTACTTGGCCATGCGCATGAGGTGATTGCCGGTGGTCTTGTCGCGGAATTCGCCGGCCTTCGCGAGCTTGGCCAGCGTCTCGAGCTCGCGCTCGTGAATCTCGGAGACCGACTTGTCGACCTGGTATTGCAGCACCCGCGCCTGGTCGGACAGCACGATCTTGTGGCGACGCAGTTCGAGCAGGTTGGCGCAGCGCGCGCGCGTCTCGTGCTCGTCGAGCGGCTTGATCAGGAAATCGGTCGCACCGGCTTCGAGCGCGTTGTAGCGGATCTTGCGATCATCGACGACGGTGATGACGACGATCGGCACGTCGACGCAATGCGGCAGCGCGCGCAGCTGCTTGACGAGC
>DATKLH010000317.1:0-4299 GCA_035542515.1 Casimicrobiaceae bacterium | reverse complement strand
GCGCTGCGCAAGCGGACGTAGCAGGCCCTCCACGATAGCCTCGACTCTTCCAGCCCCGCTTCACCCATTCTTGACCCCCAAAGCGGCCAACGCCGCGGCGCGTCGATCGCGCGCCGCCGTATCGACAGCGTCGTACAAGCTCGCGCCATGGCTGTCCATCGCGACCAGCAGCGGTCCGAAATCGCGGATGCGGAATCGCCACAGGCTCTCGGGATTGAGGTCGTCGAGATCGACATCCTCGATCGCCTCGATCCAGGTGGTTTCGAGCGCTGCAGTACCGCCGACGATGGCGAGATACACGCCACCCAGGTCCGCGAACGCCTGCTGCGTGCCCCGCCCCATGCCGCCCTTGCCGATGATGATGCGCACGCCGAGCTTTTCCATGAGCGGACGCGTGAAGCGCTCCATGCGCATCGAGGTGGTCGTGCCGATGCAGACCGACGCGTAGCCCGCGGGGTATTGCGGGCTCGCATCGACCTTCTTCACGTTGGGCGCGGTATGGATCACCGCATGTCCGCGCAGATCGAAGCGCGTGGTGCGCCCGCGATCGAACAACGCGATCTGGGTCGCGTCGCGGATGCCGTACAACGTGCGCTGCAACGTCACCGTATCGTTGACGCGCAACGCTCGAACCTGCTGCTCGGTGACGGGCGTCGAAAGGTCGTAATGAGCCATGGCTTATAGCGCCGCGCGCGGCGCGCGATGTCGATCGATCCAGTACGCCCAAGCGAGCAGCACCAGGCCGCCGATGAGCGAAGTCAGTGCGAGGGCAGTGACGCCCGGCGGCGGTGGTCCCAGCACGCTGGCGAGATACAACGCAGCCAGGACGATCACCATCGCCCAGAACGACACGCTGCCCAGGCGATCGCGCGCAATCGTCGCACGCGAATAGATCCACGCTCCAGCGACCAGCGCGACGAGCTCGATGACCACCGTCGCGGCGAAGTGATCCCAGAGACCGGCACCGACGACGGGGCCACCGGGCCAGACCGGAACGTCGGGGCGATGCGACAGCGCATCGATGACCCAGTGCGACAGCACCAGCGCCGCGAGCCATCCCGCGCCGCGGCGATCGCCGGTGCGCCACGCATACACGGCGGCGAACAGCGCAGCCCAGATGACGTCGGCCGCGAGGCTGTGACTGAACGGATACGAAACGAAGTCGAGCGGCACCGCAGCGGTGACGCCGGGCGCGATCACGACATGCTCGAAACCGAGCAACAGGAAGATCGGCCAGATCACGTCGTCCCATTGCGCAGCGAGGATCAGCGTTCCGAGCGAAGGGCGCGGCGCGACCTGCCTGGCAGCCATCGCGGCGCCGAAGTGCGCGAGGAACATGGCGGGGGCGCTAGAACCCGATCTCGACGCCGGCCGGAGTGAATAGAGCGCTCGCGCGCCGCGCGGAGTGGCACTGCATGTTCACCGCCACGGGATTCATCGTGATGTGCGTTGCCGCGATCTCGACGTGCACCGCGAAGGCCGTCGCATCGCCACCCAGTCCCTGCGGCCCCACGCCAAGCAGGTTCACCGCCTTGGTGAGATCCTGTTCGAGCTCGGCGCCGGTCGGATCGCTGCAAGCGCTGCCGAGGGGACGCGTCGCGGCGACCTTGGCGAGGTGCACGCACAGATCCGAGGTTCCGCCCACACCGACGCCGACGATGGTCGGCGGACAGGTCTTGCCGCCGGCATCGAGCACGCAATCCACGACAAAGCGCTTGATGGCATCGATTCCCTCCGCCGGAATCGCCATCCGCAGCCAGGAGTTGTTCTCCGACCCCGATCCCTTGGGGATCATTTCAATGCGCATCCCTTCGAACGCATCGCTGAAATCGATATGGATCGCCGGAATGCCCACGCCGCACGAGGTATGTTCGTTGCGACGCGTGATTGGATGCACGACCGAGGAGCGCAACGGGTGCTCGCGCGTCGCCCGCTCGCATCCGCGACGAATCGCGGCCTTGAGCGCGACGCCGTCGACCACCACGTCGCGACCGATGGTGACGTTGTAGATCGGCAGTCCGGTGTCCTGGCAAAGGAGATTCTCGGTGGCTTCCGCCACGGCGATGTTCTTCACCATCACGCCAAGGACCGAGCGCGCGGTGTCGTCGGATTCGCGGGCGGTGAGCTCCTCGAAGCCGCGCTTGATGTCGGGCGGAAGCACTTTGAGAGCGCGGATGTAGAGATCGCGGGCGACCTCTTCCACGCGGGCAGGATCGATGCGCAGCGTCATGATGGTTAGACGTTCAATGCGAACAGGAGTGCCAGCGCTATCGCCACCGCGCCGGCAATCGCGATGGCGCTCTTCTGGGTTTCCGCCCGCCAGCCGACGAATTCGACGAACAACAGGCGTACGCCGGCGGCCAGGTGGGCAGCAAGCGCGAGCACGAGCGCGGTCTCGCCGATCTTCACCCACGGTTGGCGGGTCCATGCTAGGAAGCCCTCGAGCGATCCAACTCCGCCCAGCGCATGGGACAACGCCCAGAAATGCACGGGAAGGAACGCCGCGAGCGCGAGCCCCGACAGGCGCATGACCACGAATGCCCAGTAGGCGGGATGCTCGCGAGCGCGCACGTCGTTGCGTCGCGCAGCGGTCATGGCGTTGGCGATCATGCGAGAGTCACCCCGTACACGGCGCGCAGCCCCGACACGAGCAGCAGCACCGCGAACGCCGCAAGCGCGACATCGACGACGCGCCCCCTGAGGTCGCCCCACTCGTCGAGCACCACGCGCAGGCCGAGCGGTGCGTGTATGGCCACGCCGATCACGAACACCGCGTAGAACACCGGCCAGGCGAGGCTCGCGTGCGCGCGCTCGAGCATCGCGGTCGCGGTGAGTCCCTGGCGCACGGCATAGATCATGGTGGCCAGATGAACGAGCACCGCCGCGGCGAGCACCATCGCGCTCGCCCGTTGCGCGACCCACAGCCATGCGCTCGAGCGTGCCGACATCACAGCTCGCCCTTCAACGCAGCACGCACGCTCGCGCGCTTCAGACCGGCAATCGAGGCCGTGGGAGCAAGTTGCTTGGGGCAGCGCAACGTACAGGACTCGTGCGTGTGACAGGCGTGGCAACCGGCATCGCCACTCACCGCGCGCAGTCGTTCGACGCGCGCGCCGTCACGCGCGTCGTTGACCAGCGTCCAGGCGCGGTTGAGCGCCGCGGGACCGAGATAGTCGGGACGCCACTCGACCACGTCGCACGACGCGTAGCACACCCCGCAACCGATGCACTCGATCGCTTCGTCGATCGCTCGCCGCGGCGCGGACTTGGGCTCGATGCGCGCGAAGTCGTCGCGTCGCGTCGCGGTCGGCACGAAGCTTCCGCGCGCCTTGGCCCATTTGTCGAAGAACGAGGTCATGTCGACGACCAGGTCGCGCACGATCGGCATGTGCGCGAGCGGCGCGATCTCGAGGCGATCGCCGGAGGCGACTGCGTCGACGTGCGTGCGGCAGGTCCAGCGCGCCTTGCCGTCGACGGTCATTGCGCACGACCCGCACATCCCGACGCGACATGCAAAGCGATAAGCGAGGGTGGGGTCGATCCGCCGCTGCACGTGCGTCACCACATCGAGCACGGTTTGCGACGGCTCGCGCGGCAACTCGTATTCGCGGAAGGCGCCGTCGGCGCCTCCGCGCCAGATGCGCACCCGCAGGATCTTGTCGCTGTTCATCGAAGGTCGTTGTTCAAGTCACTCGCGCACGATGACAAACCCTGTTCCCGATGATACACGGCGACGATGGTGCAATGCAGGACTGCCCCTCGCCCGCCCGTAACGGTTCGTCGCTACCGCGCATCGGCTTGCGGCGCGAGCTTCACGAGCTGCAGCCTTTGCACCTTGCCGGATGCTCCCTTGGGCAAGTCGTCGACAAAGCGGAAGTAGCGTGGTGTCTTGAAGCGACCGAGCGCGCGCTCGCAGTGCGCACGCAGATCCTCTTCGCTGAGCGTCGCACCTTCCTTGAGGACGACGCACGCCAGGATCTCCTGCCCGTATTCGCGGTCCGGCACGCCGACCCCCGCAGCCTCGAGCACCGCCGGATGCCTGAGGATCGCCTCGTCGATCTCGCGCGGCGCGATGTTCTCGCCGCCCTTGATGATCAGCTCCTTGAGCCGGCCGGTGATGAAGTAGAACCCGTCCTCGTCGCGATAACCGAGATCGCCCGTGGCGAGCCAATTGCCGGGCCGAAGCGCCGCGGCGGTGGCCTCCGGCGACTTGTAGTAGCCGCGCATCACGTTGGGGCCCCGCAACTCGATCTCGCCCACCTGGCGGTCGCCGAGAACGCGGCCTTCGGGATCGACCAC
>DATKLH010000316.1:0-6369 GCA_035542515.1 Casimicrobiaceae bacterium | reverse complement strand
GAGAACATCAGCGCGAAACCGAGCATCAGCGTCAGCGCAACGGCGGCCAGCATGGGATTGGCTATCGCAAGCACCGCCGCGGCTGCGTACAGGATGCCGCTCAGCAGCAGCAGGGCAAAATCCGCTCCAGCTCAGCACCGCGAACGCGGTGCCGAGTTGCGCGAGGGCACCGATGAACATGAAGATGCCGATGAGGTAGACGGACGCGGTGGTCGCCGCCGGCAGGTTGAAGAATGCCAGGGCGCCAACGATGACCAGAACGACTCCCAGCGCGATGAACCAGCGCCATTTGGAGCCGATGTGCGGCTGCATCGAGTTGATCTCGAAGCGGGCCACGGTCGTCATTCGCTAGCTCCCTGTGGACTCGGGCACGCGATGGCTTAGCAGTGCCGCTTCGTCCGAGGAGTCGTCGGCGCATGTCGCGAGGTCGCGCGCAATCGAATCGAGCAACTCGCGGCCGGATGCGAACTCCTGCTGTCGGCCGGTGACAATATTCTCGACTCGACCGACAAAGGCGTCGCCCTTGGCGTCGCTGCGCATTTTCACAACGTAGGCACGGCGGTTCGGGAATTTGGCGTGTGGGTCGAGAGGCATATCGGCAAGCGATGTTTATGGCGCCGCCTGCGCCGTGGGCACGGAACCGAGTTGCATATCCATCGTGACGTGACGATGGTTTCGAACCAATTCGATCGGGACCTCTATGCCGGGCCGGTTGCAAAGAACGACGCGGTTGGCTTGGCGCGCGTGAAGCCCCCGCTTGTCAGCAATGATCATGTCGGCCGGTGCAATACTCGCGCGATCGGCCGGTCCGTTGCTTTGTAGCGAGCAACTCATGGAATGGTGGTTGGCTGCGTGCAGGCCAAGGTTTCGCGAACCAGTGCAACGAGGTCCACGAACGCAGCGTAACCAGCGGCCCGGTTCGAGTGGTCAGCGAAACGTCGCATTTGGGTCGTCATTGAGTAAGAACGACCCGAAGCCGGGAAGCGGCGGCGACGCCTTCAATCAGACGCCGACCGCTGCGCAAGCTGTCTCGAGGCAGCCTCGGCATCGATCCACGCTACGATGTCATCGAGCAGGCCATCGAGCGCCTCGTCAAAGCCGCGAACCGCGCCTGACGCATCGAATGAGCCGGCGGGTGCAGATCGCGTGAACTTCTTCTTGGTCAACACCCGTCGACTGGTCGGGTCGACCAACTCCGCGCTCATCGAGATGTACGCGCGGCCGGGCGGTTGCACCGCGTCGTGGTAGATCTCGTCGACCTGCGTAGCGAGGAGGTAGGCGCGATCGGCATTCGCAGTGTCCAGCCGCGCAACGAGCTGCGCATGGATCGCCTCTTGCGGCCGTTCCGTCCAGTGGTTGAACTGGTAGTAGCCGCGAGTGCCCGGCGAGCGACTGAAGACGATGTCCTGCGTGTCGTAGAAGCTCGCGGCCGTCGTTGGCGTCGCGTCGATGCCTATGCGCGAGTGCAATGCCGCTTCCCGCGCCGGTCCAGCCGCGAGGATGTAATAGCGATCCGGCTGGCGCGTACCGAGTCCAGTGCATCCGGCCAGCAACGCAGCCAGCAAGACGACGAGGTGGAGTCTCATGGCGCATCCTCCCCGGGGCCCAACGCCTCCTTGACGGGGCCCAGGATCGCCTGCTGCGGATTGCGCAACCGTCCGGCGGCCGTGGCAACGGCATCCGCGGCGGCACGCAACGATCGTGCGGTATCACGGAGTTCGTCCCCGCCGCCGACGAGGAACGAATCGGCCCGCTGTGTGAGCCGGTCGGCGTCGGCGGTGATCCTGGCGACGGCCTCGCGTGCCTGACCAACGGTAATCGTCGCTTCGGCACCCAGACCGTCGTAACGGGAGGCGAGCGTGTGCACGTCCGTCGCAAGCGAGCTCGCGAGGCTGCGTACGTCCTCGCCTGCGTGGCCGACGGAACTCAGGGCCGTATCGGCCTTGGCGAGCGTGGCGTCGAGGTGGCGCGATGCGACGCGGAGATTCGCGATGGCGTCCGAGAGTGCCGCGCGGTTTTCCGGCGACAGCGCGGCGTTGATGCTCTGCATCGTCTCGTCCGCATGCGCTGCGAGCTGGTCGATCGACTGCGACAGATGCTGCATCGCGGACTCACCTTCGGCGATGACCGCGTACGGCTCGCCGACCGGCGCCTGCGTCAACAGCGGACTGCTTTCCGTGCTGTTGACCAACGACAACGTCGCAAGCCCGGTGAGCAGATTCCGTTCGACAACCGCCGCCGTGCTCTGACGCACCGGAGTATCCGGCGCAACCGCGATGACGACCTCGACTGCGTTCGGTCGCTGCGTTGCGAAGCGCAGGCTCACGATGGCACCGACCTTCATGCCGCGCATCGTTACATCGCTACGCTGTTGCAACCCCTCCAGCGACTGGTGCTCGAAATAGATCTTGTAGCGGTGATCGCCGGAGGCCTCGCCGCTGCTGCGCAGCCAGATCAAGAGCGCCGCACAGATTGCGACGAGGATGATGACTACGGCGCCGACCAGCGTGTACCTTGCTTCCGGTTCCATCAGGCGTGTCCCGCGAAGTACTGGCGCAGCCACGGGTTGTCGGACTCGCGCACCTGTGCAACGGATCCATCGGCGATTATCTTGCCCTCGTCAAGAGCGATCGCGTGATCGACGATCGACAGGAGCAGGTCGACATCGTGCGTCACCACGAACACGGTCAACCCCAGACTGTCGGCGAGCACGCGCAGGAGGCTGTGGAAATCCCGCGCGCCGACCGGATCGAGGCCGGACGTCGGTTCGTCCAGAAACAGGATCTCCGGCTCGAGCGCAAGCGCGCGCGCAAGCGCCGCGCGCTTGCGCATTCCGCCCGACAATTCCGCAGGCGCCTTGGCACCGGCGTCCGGCGGCAGGCCGACCAGCGCGACCTTGAATCCCACCAGCGGCGCGATCAGATCCAGCGTCAACGACGTGTGCTCGCGGAAGGGAACCGCGATGTTCTCGGCGACGCTCAACGAGGAGAACAGCGCGCCATCCTGGAACAGGACGCCGAAACGGCTGCGCACCGCGTTCAGACTTGCCGCGTCGCAGTTCCACACGTCGGTTCCAAGCAGTTCGACGCGCCCGGCGGTAGGCTTGATCAGGCCGATGATCTCGCGCAACAAGACCGACTTGCCGCTGCCGCTGCCGCCGATCAGGGCGACCACTTCGCCGCGCTGCACGGCGAGATCCACGCCGTCGTGCACGACTTGCGCACCGAAGCGGGTGACCACGCCGCGAACGACCAGGACCGGTTCGGTCGTCATATCTCCAGCCGTTGAAACAATACCGCGAAGGCTGCGTCCAGAACGATGACCCACACGATGCATTGGACCACCGTCGAGGTGGTGTTTTCGCCAACGCTTCGCGCGTCGAGCTTCACCTGCAGTCCCATCCGGCAGGCGATGGTCGCGATGAACACCGCAAACACCGGCGCCTTGCCGAGGCCCACGTACACGTGGCGCAGCTCGAGCACTGCGTGGACGCGGTCGATGAACACCTCCGGGGTGATGTGCAGCAGGAGCGAGCAGACGATCATGCCGCCCAGGGTCCCGGCGATATCGCCTACGACGACGAGCAGCGGCATGGCGACGACCAGCGCAAGCAGCCGCGGTATGACCAGAACCTGGATCGGCGACAATCCGAGCGTGGTGATCGCGTCGACCTCTTCCTCGACCTTCATGGTTCCGATCTGCGCGGTGAAGGCCGCGCCGGAACGCCCTGCGACGAGGACGGAGCCGAGGATCGGAGACATCTCGCGGCACACCCCCATTACGACGCCGTCGACTACGAAGAGATTCGCGCCGTAGCGCTGCGCCTCCACCCCGCCGACGTACGCAACGACGACGCCGATCAGGAAGTTGATCAGTGCGACGACGGGAATCGCGTCCACGCACACTGCCTCGAACTGCGACACGGTTTCCCGCGGACGAAACAACGCCGGCCGGAGCAGCGACGCCATCAGCTCGCTCGTTATCTGTCCTGCGAATGCGATTCCCCGTTTGAGTTGGTCTCCAAGCGCGATCGTCGCGATCCCGACACGCTGAACCGGCCCGCAATGCCGCGATCGGGCAAGTGGGCCGGGCGACGTTGTGATTCGGTCTCGAACCAGGGCGAGCAGGCGCGCGTACTTCGGGTCGAGGTTGCGCTCGGCGATCGAAGCTGGCGCATGGCAGAGTTCCGCCAGGTATCGGAGCAGGACGAAGGCGCCGGCCGTGTCGATAGACTCCAGACGGGCGCCATCGACGACGACGCGTTCAGCGCGTGGAAGCGCGGTCTCGTGCAGCGTGCGCTCGATGTCGGTTACTGCATCGAGGCGCCAGGCTCCCGCGAGATACAGTACCGCCTCCTCGCCTTCAAGCTTGCACTCGACGCTGGCGGGACGCTCGTCCATGCCACGGCGGCCACATCATTCGATGTGCTGTCTGTCCTTGCCCTGCGTCATGCAAGCTGCGTTGAATCGCGAGAGCGTTTCGAACCATGATCGCCACAGCGACAGCGCGAGGTCGGTCTGGGCATCCAGTAGAGCGGTGGCGGGACCATACGATTCTGGCCGAGGCCCGGGCAACTGCTCAGTCTTCTTGCCCGCACCAGGCGTAACGGGAAATGGAACGCCCGCGATCAAGCTCTGTGCCTCCGCCATCGCGTTCCATGCATCTATCCAGGCCCTCGGAGCATTTGGGATTACGAACACCTGCGGATGCGAGTGACCTGCGTCGCATGGCGATTTTTTGGTTGACATGGCGACCTCCATTGTCACAACTTGAGCTCGGCGACGCCCGCGCCGCAACCATTGACAAGGTAGCTTGTTACGCTCACGAAGTGGTCAACGTAAGGTCGGCATTTGGTCGGATTTTGGTCGGCGCAACTCAGCCTCAACCCAGCGGGTCGAGCCTCATGACGACGGCCGGCACCGACATATAAGCACTGTGTTCAGGCGAGCTTTGCCTTCTTGAGCAGCGCACGGGCCCTCTGGCCCGGCGTCGTGTCAACGGCTTCGGGTAGTCGATTGGCTAGAGCGGCCAGCGCGCACTGGTCCTCGACCCCGGCGCCCTGGTGCTCGCACAGGTCCACGAGTGCCTTCAACTCGAACCACGGCGCCTCCTGCGCTCGAGCCTCTGCGACGGCGCGCCGAACCGAGGCCTCCGCGGCATCGGACTCGCCGCGCATGCGAGCGATCGCGGCCTCGGTCAGGAAAAGCTGGGGCAGATACAGCCGCTCTCCGATCTTCTCCGCGATGTCGAACGCTTCTGCGAGTTCCCGCTCGGCGCTTTCAGGGTCGCCTGCAAGTACCAAGGCTTCGGCGGCATAGCCCAGTACCTCGCTCGAGCCCGCCAGCATCCCGAGGCGTTGATTGGCCTCGTAAGTCCGGCGGATCCTCTCGTAACCCTCGCGCGGCTGTCCCATGCGAGCCTCCGCCCACCCTCGAAATGATTCGCAAACAGGCCGTTGTGCGAGCTGGAACTGGTCAATGAGCCCGCGCATTTGCGCGGCGAGCGTTGCGATACGCTGCACGTTGCCGATTCGCACCTCGAGCAGCGCCTCGAACCAGACCGCGGTCAATCTTGTCATCGGCTGATTCACCTCTGCTGCGCGCGCCTGCGCCTGTTGCACCCGCGCTTGCGCCTGCTCTACGAGACCGAGACGAACGAGCTCGATGCCGTGCAGGCCCAGCAGCAAGACCTCCGGATCCACCAGGAACGCTTCGATCGACGTCGCATCGAGCCGCTCCGCCGTGACGAGCCCGCGTTCGATCCATGTGCGCGCCGCCTGCGAGCGAGCCTGATGCTGATAAACATGTGCACGCGTTACGCATGCGGCGAGCATGAGCGCGGCATCGTTCTCTACGGTCGAAAGCGCCTCGGCGTGTTCCGCCACCGCAAGCGCTCCGGCAAAGTCTCCGCACAACGAAAGGGTCAACCCGAGCGCGTGGATCACGCGCCTGCGCATCGGATGTTGCGGGACATCGCGAAGCAGCGCGTACGCGTGCTGGAAGCTGCGTTTGGTCTCCTCGCCAAGGCCGGCGACCTGCGTTGCCGCCGTGCCACGATGTGTCGCGAGCGCAATCTCGAGCGAGTCGCGCTCGGCCCCTTCCGGCGCCTGCGGCAGAAGCCCCAAGCCCCGGTCGGTGAGGCTCACGCACTCGGACGCTGCCGACTTCGCGAGCGCGGCTTCGGCCGCCTGTGCGTAGTAGCGCAACGCGAGCATCGGCTCGCGCGCCTTTTCGAAATGCGTCGCGAGCTCTGTTGCGGCAACCGGCACGCCGTCGGCGCGCTCGCGTTCGAGCGCGAATGCCACTTTGCGGTGGAGGGGTGCGCGTGCGGAGTGCGGTATGCGCTCGTACATGCACCGCCTGAAAAGAG
>DATKLH010000315.1:0-3527 GCA_035542515.1 Casimicrobiaceae bacterium | reverse complement strand
GGCACGTCCTGGCTGGCGACGAAACGGATGTCGCCCATCATGATCCGCTGCTCCCATGTCACCTGGTTGAGGTCGCGATTGTTCAGCACCAGCGTGATCCAGCGGGGATCCGACCACTCTTTCCAATATTTTGCGACGGTGATGCAGGCATTGAGGCCGTTCATCTGCATTGCGCCGTCGCCGATGAAGGCGATCACCGGTCGGTGCGGAAAAGCGAACTTGCCGGCGATCGCATACGGCATCGCGGCGCCCATCGACGCCAAGCCTCCCGAGTGCGCGGCAAGCATCCCCTCGCGCATGCGGATGTCGCGCGAGAACCAGTGCACCGAGGTTCCGGTGTCGCAAGCGAGCAGTGCATCGTCGGGCAGGCGCGGGCTCAGCTCCCAGAACACGCGCTGCGGATTGAGGGGCTCGCCATCCTGCATCGCCCGATGCTCGAGGGTTTCCCACGACTTGGCGACGCTGCGCTCGATGCGCTCGCGCCAGCGCCGATCCGACTTGTACTCCAGCAGCGGAAACAACTGCGCAAGCGTCGCAGCGCTTTCGCCCACGAGGTTGACCTCCATCGGATAGCGCAGCGACAAGCGCCTTGCATCGATGTCGATCTGCACGCCGCGGGCATGGCCTTCCTCGGGCAGGAATTCCGCGTATGGAAAGTCCGATCCGACCATCAGCAGGGTGTCGCAGTTCTGCATCAGCTCGTAGGAGGCGCGCGTGCCGAGCAACCCGATCCCACCGGTCACGTACGGGAGGCTGTCGGGCACCACGGGCTTGCCGAGCAAGGCCTTCGCGATGCCGGCGCCGAGCTTCTCCGCCACTGCGAGCACCTCGCGCGTGGCATGACGCGCGCCGGCGCCGACCAGCATTGCAACGCGCCGCCCGTCGTTGAGCAGTCGCGCCGCCCGGCGCAGCTCCTCCTCGGGCGGCGTGATCACCGGCGCGACGTATCCGACGCCCGAATGCACGCTGCCGTGCTCCTGCGAAGGAGCGTGCGCAGGCAGCTCCTGCACATCCTGTGGAATGATGATGCACGTGGGCGCACGCTCGGCGAGCGCGGTACGAAACGCGCGATCGATGACGTGTCGTGCCTGTGCCGGCGTGGTGATCATCTCGACGTACTCGCGCGCGACATCCTTGAACAGCGCGGGCAGGTCGATCTCCTGCTGGAAACCGGAGCCTAGCGCCATGCGCGGCTTCTGCCCCACGATCGCCACGACGGGCTGGTGATCGGCGAGCGCGTCATAGAGCCCGGTCACCAGATGGCTTGCGCCAGGTCCGGAGGTTGCCAGGCACACACCCACTTCGTCGGTGTACTTCGCGTGTCCGGATGCCATGAACGCGGCCATCTCTTCGTGGCGGCATTGCACGAATTCGACCGCACCTTCGGCACGCGCGAGCGCGCCCATGATGCCGTTGATGCCATCGCCGGAATAGCCGAAGACCCGACGCACACCCCATGCGCGAAGGCGCTCGACCAGAAAATCGCCAACCGTCCTTGCCATCGCATCCGCCTTGTCGGATTCCCGTGGTGTGTGACGCGATTCGACGTCGCTCGCAGGTGCCGCTAGCAAACCCGCCGCGCTGGTGTGTCCCCGCAACGCGTCGAGCAGCTGCGTACGGCCCGGCGTACCGCGGAAGCGCGGGGCGTGCCCTCCGGTACGCCGTGCCACGCGAGCGGCGGCGACACGCCCTCGCCATGCGCGGTGTAGTGGGACGGAATCGCAGCCTCGTCCGCGAAGGCCTCGCTTGCGACGCTCAAGCTTGGGGCGTCGGGCACGCTTGCAGTCCGCCGGAACGCGACCTCTTCCACTCCCGAACGGGCACGCTGCAACGCGTGACCGCCGGCACTAGGGAGTTTCTCGAGCATGGCGGTGAACAGGGGCTGTTCTTCGTTGGGATCGGCGCATCGGGCAAAAGTTCGGACACGGCCCAGACCGCGCCGTACGCGCTAGCCTGCGGCAAGAGCCATGTTGCGATTGCCGGAATGCGACAGCTCTTTGGACGCATCGAATTCGCACCGGCCGGCGCGCTGTATTTCATCGTGTACGAAGCGCAGCTTGCCGATCGTCGCGGCGTTGAGCACGAACGGATAGAGGTCGCGCAATCCCATCCCGCGGTTGACGTTGTTCAGGACGAAGGTCAGCGCGCTCCAGCGCGCGACCCTCTCATCCCAGCTCTCGCGCCGAGCCGGCGATCCGGTGCGAAAACGCGGCGCTCGCCCATCCGTCGCGCGCAGCTCGAGTCCCGCGTCCTGCGCGATCTCGAGCACGTCGACCATGTGAAGGTAATGCGCGAAGGTTTCGGCCCAGTCCTCCCAGGGATGCGCGCTCGCGTAGGCGCTGATGAAGTGCTGCGGCCAGTCCGACGCAGGTCCCGCGGCGTAGTGGCGATCGAGCGACTGTTCGTAGTCGTCGCGCTCGTCGCCGAACACCGTGCGGAATGCATCGAGCCGATGCGCGTCGCGGATCAGCACGTCCCAGTAGTAGTGCCCGATCTCGTGACGGAAGTGACCGGCCAGAGTCCGGTACTCCTCGTGATTGATGCGCCGGCGATCTTCGCGCACCACGTCGTCGGCTTCCTGCACGCTGAGCGTGATGACACCTTCGTGGTGACCGATGATGATCGGCTCGTCGCTCGCGTTGTCGTCGTCGGAGAGGAAGTCGAAGCTGAGCCCGTGATGCGGGTCCTCGTCGCGCGTGCGCCAGCCGAGCCCCACCCTGCGCAGCGTGTAGAGCAGGCGGGCCTTCGCCTGCTCCATGCGCTGCCACGCTTCGCGATTGCCCGGACGCGACAGGTTGGGAATGGTGCGCGTCAATTCGCACCGCGGACATAGGCCCGCGCTCGCTTGCACTCGGGCGAGGCCGTTGCACACGCCGTAGGTCTGGTAGTTGTTACACAGTGTCACGGGCTCGGCAAGGACATCGTCTTGAACGGTTCGCCAGTTACCGTGGTCGTCCTGCGCCACGGCAAGCATCTGGTCGCGATCGAAGTCGTACGCGAGGCGGTGCGAGCACAGCACGCATAGCGTGTTCTCGAACAGGACCAGGTTGCCGCAATGGCTGCAATGAAAGTTGCGCACGTCCTTGAACTCGTGTGAATCAGAAAGCAGGATATTGCGCTAATGGCGGCGTGCGCATGGCGACACGCGCATGGCGACACGCGCATGGCGACACGCCGCGCAGAAGTCCCGCGATGCGTGCAATGACCATTCGCGCCGCGACGCGTTCCCGAGCACTCGCCGACGACCGCCATGCGCTTACAACCGTGCAGGCAGGGCATCCGGCGCCTTGTAACGTTTACTTGGTGCCGCCGCCCACCCGCCACCGGCGTCTCGGTGTGGGCAGCCGAGCCGCATCGGGCCCGCGTGGTGTGCCCGAATTGGCGCCGCGGCTACCCGACATTGACGTGTACGCTTGGGCAGAAGCGCTGCAGCAGTGCCACTAGCAGCCTGCATGCCATCCATCCGCACTACCAACGCGTCGGTCTCTTCGCGCCTCCGCCGAGCAATCAGGCGGGTGTTTCATGCC
>DATKLH010000314.1:0-19802 GCA_035542515.1 Casimicrobiaceae bacterium | reverse complement strand
TCGTTCACGCTGTTGCGGGCGTTCGGCGTGGCGACCGCACGGTTCGGGCGAGCACGCACGCTCACGCAGGCACACGCCGTTGCACGCGAGCTGCACTTTCCCGTCGCATTGACGAGCGATTCGCACGCGCCGGGTCCGTATGTCCGCGGCTTGCGCACCTACGCGGCGTTGAGCCGGGCGTGGAACGAGATGCGTGCGGCGTTGCGCGCCGATCCTCCGGAGGGATGGCGTACGTCGATGCTCGTCATCCGCGAGCAGGGCGCAAGCACAGAATTGCATGCGGTCGCCGGCATGGCGTACGACACCGAGTTCGGTCCCGTGATCACGCTGCGCCCCGACGGGGTTGCGGGGCAGGCGCGTGCGCCGGCCATGACGTTGCCGCCGTTGAATCGCCCGCTGGCTGCCGATCTCATCGTGGCGGTACCCGAGCTCGCCGTCGAGCTGCATTCGCGCGCGGACGGGAGCAACGATGCGCTTGCCGTGCTGCTCACGCGTTTGTCGACGATGGTCTGCGTGCTGCCATGGGTTCGCCAGGTCGAGTTGCAGCCTCTGCGCTTCGCCGATGGCGTTTGCGTGGTGGCCGGGGCGAGGATCGTCGCCGAGCCGCGCCGCACCCTGCAGCACGGCTATCGCCACATGGCGATCCATCCGTATCCGACCGAGTTGATCGAGGAGGTAACTCTGAGCGACGGAAACTCCGTGCTGCTGCGACCGATCCGGCCCGAGGATGCCGAGCTCGAGCGCGAATTCGTACAAGGGCTGTCGGACGAGGCTCGCTACATGCGCTTCTTCCATCGCATGCAGGAACTCACGCCTGCCATGCTCGCGCGGTTCACCCAGGTCGATTACGACCGCGAGCTCGCGCTCGTGGCCCTGGCGAGCGATCCCAAGGACAACGAGCGCTCCCGGTTCATCGGGGTTGCGCGCTACATCGCCAACCCGGATCGAGAAAGCGCGGAGTTCGCCGTCGTCGTCGCGGACGATTTCCAACGACGCGGGGTGGCGCGCCTGCTCATGCTGCATCTCATGAAGGCGGCGCGGGACAACGGCTTCAAGCGCCTCGAAGGCGCGGTGCTGCGTGTCAATCGCAAGATGCTGGATTTCACAGCATCGCTGGGCTTCGCTGCACACGACGGCCACGACGACCCGGATCAGGTGATCGTGTCCCGACAGTTGTGATCCTGACGCGCGGCAAGAAGGAAACGGGACCGCGCGCAAGCACCGCGGGATGCGCTGACTGACACGCGGACCGCTGCCTGGAAACGGATCTACCAACAAGCGCCGCATCGCGACGCTTGCTGGAGATCGCGCGCGTATCGACTGCGCGGGCAGTTCCCGAATCAGTAGCTACCTTTGTTGCCCGCCTTGCTGCTGTTGCTCGCGCCCATGTTCCCGCTCATGCTGCCGCTGCTCGAGCTCGAGCCGCTATTGCTCGAAGACGCCGTCGCGCCGGGCCCGCTGCTGCTCGATGCGCTGCTGGGACTCGCGCTCGATGCCGTCGAGGGATGCTTTACGGCCTGGTCGGTCGACTGCGCGAGTTGCAGGTGCTCCTGAAGCGTCGGCAGCGTCGACGAGGCGAAGCTCTTGACGTCGGGATCCTTCGCCTTGCTCGCTTCCGACTTGAAGTCGTTCACGTCCTTCTTGTGGTCCGCCACCATGTGATCCATGTACGCCTTGTCGAACTGCGCTCCGGAGAGCTTCGACAGGCGATCCCGCTCGCGCTTGTCCTTCGCGGCGAGATCGGAGGGCAGGGAGACGCCCTTGCTGCTGGCGATCTGCTTCAACTGGTCGTTGGCCTTGCTGTGATCATCGACCATGCGCTGACCGAACTGCTTCACCTGTTCCGATCCTTTCTGCGCAGCGAGCCGGCCGAGCTCGACTTCGGCCATGCCGCCCTCGGCGGCCTTCAGGATGAAGCTCTTGTCGGCGGACGCAAGAGACGGCGAAGCCGATGCGCTCGCGCTGCCCGCCATGCTTCCGGACGTGCCCATCGAGCCCGAGCTCGATCCCGTGGCGCTGGCGCCGGTCGGCCCCGAGCGACTTCCCGTGGTTCCCCCGGCGCCCTGGGTCATGCCCTTGCTGGACGATGTGGCCGACGAGCCTGTGCTCCCGGTGCCACCCGATGTCTGTGCGACCGCCGAAACCGCGAATCCAAGCGAGATCAGCGCGGCAGCCAGCGCAGTCCTGCTGCTGATGCGATGCGACATGAGAACCTCCTGCAACGATGCGAAATGCGGCGCTGTCATGTGGGCGTCGGGGAAATGCGTTGGATCGGCAGGTCCGCGCGCACGCCCCCGAACCTCGACAACGCTCGAATCGAACCCACAGCAAGTTCCATGCGCAGCCGGGTTCTTCCGAGCATCCAGGGTCGAAGCGCGCTCTGTAACGCCTGTCGCGACGGTCCGCCGCTCTTGCGCCGATCGGTTTCGTTGGTCACTTTTACCGGCCATCGTGTAGCGCATGCGAACAGCGTCGGACGGCGCTTCGGCGACGCCCGTACAATGCCGCGACGACGCTTGCTCCTGTACACATGTCCAACGCCGACGCGCTGCGCGATCAATACATAGAACTGCTCAAGCGGTCGCTGCTCGACGATCTGTACATCGAGAACGAAGCGCGGATCGTGCTGATGCTGCACTCGCTCGTGAACGGCATTCCAATCGAGCCGGGACATCTGTCGGGCATCGTGCGCGAGGCCCACCTGATGGACCTCCTGCGCAAGACCAAGGAGGACGGAAGCACGTTCCGGATGAAGCGCAAGCTGCCGGATGGATCGTGGGCGCCGCTGCCCGAGATGCGCAACTTCACCGAGCTGTCGCACACCATGATCGGGCGGCGCCGGCTCGACAACCTGCAGACGTGCGTTGCGACCGTCTTGCGCGAAGGGGTTCCAGGCGACTTGATCGAAACGGGCATCTGGCGTGGCGGTGCTTGCATCTTCATGCGCGGACTGCTGCTCGCGCACCACGTCGAGGACCGCACGGTATGGTGCGCCGATTCGTTCGACGGCGTGCCTGCGCCATCGCATCCGGCCGACGCAGGCTTCGATCTCAGCAAGGCATCGCTGCCGGTGCTGGCGGTCTCGCTGGAAGAAGTGAAGGCGCTCTTCGAGCGCTATGGATTGCTCGACGAGCGCGTGCAGTTTCTCAAGGGCTGGTTCAAGGACACGCTGCCGTCGGCGCCCATCGAGAAGCTCGCTGTGCTGCGCCTCGATGGCGACTTGTACGAGTCGACGATGGACGCGCTCCAGCCGCTGTACGACAAGGTGTCGCACGGCGGCTTCGTGGTCGTCGACGACTATCACTCGTGTCCGCCGTGCGGGCAGGCAGTGGAGGAATTCCGCGCGTCGCGCGGCATCGCCACACCGCTCCAAAGGATCGACGAGCAGGCGGTGTACTGGCGCAAGGACTGAAGTCGACGACGGGTTTCTTTGTTACGGCCGCGGCCGTGATCGACGCCCCGCTCGCACGCCTGCGTCATGCATCGCGCCCGGGCGCCAAAAAACAACGCCGCCAAGCGCGGGCCCGGCGGCGTGCGGTGGGCGAAACTATCGGTCGTATCGTTACTCGCCTTCGAGGAAGCTGCGCAGCTTCTCGCTGCGCGACGGATGGCGCAGCTTCCGCAGCGCCTTCGCCTCGATCTGACGGATGCGCTCGCGCGTGACATCGAACTGCTTGCCGACTTCCTCGAGCGTGTGGTCGGTGTTCATCTCGATGCCGAAGCGCATGCGCAGCACCTTCGCCTCGCGCGGCGTGAGCGTGTCGAGGATGTCCTTGCATACGTCGCGCAGCGATGCGTTGACCGCAGCTTCCGAAGGCGCGACCGTCGACTGATCCTCGATGAAGTCGCCGAGGTGCGAATCGTCATCGTCGCCGATCGGCGTCTCCATCGAGATCGGCTCCTTGGAGATCTTGAGGATCTTGCGGATCTTCTCCTCGGGCATCTCCATCTTCTCGGCGAGCGTGGCCGGATCGGGCTCCTGGCCGGTCTCCTGCAGGATCTGGCGGCTGATCCGGTTCATCTTGTTGATCGTCTCGATCATGTGCACCGGGATGCGGATGGTGCGCGCCTGATCGGCGATGCTGCGCGTGATCGCCTGCCGGATCCACCACGTGGCGTAGGTCGAGAACTTGTAGCCGCGCCGGTATTCGAACTTGTCTACCGCCTTCATCAGGCCGATGTTGCCTTCCTGGATCAGGTCGAGGAACTGCAGGCCGCGGTTGGTGTATTTCTTCGCGATCGAGATCACCAGCCGCAGGTTCGCCTCGGTCATCTCGCGCTTCGCCTTGCGCGCCTTCGCCTCGCCGGTGGACATCTGCTTGTTGATGTCCTTCAGGTTCTTGAGCGGGATCATCACGCGGTTCTGCAGGTCGAGCAGCTTCTGTTGCTGCTCGACGATCGCCTGGCGATAGCGCGAGAGCTGGTCGCTGAACGGATGGTTGGCGCCGATCTCGCGATCGATCCAGCGCAGGCTCACCTCGTGGTTGGGGAAGCTCTTGATGAACTCGGGACGCGGCATGCCGCCCTTGTTCACGACGAGGTCCTGGATCTTGCGCTCGTGCTGGCGGATGTTGTCCACCTCGGTGCGCACGCTGTCGCACAGCTTCTCGACCATGCGCGCCGAGAAGCGGATCTGCATCAGCTCGTTGCTGATCTTCTTCTGCAGGTCGATGTACTTGGTCGACTTGTGGCCTTCCTTCTGCAGCACGACGAGCATGCGCGCGAAGAACTTGCGAATGTTGCCGAAGCGCTCCAGCGCGGCGACCTTGAGGCGCTCGAGGTTCTCGCTCTCGATCGCGCCGGCATCGCCTTCGTCTTCTTCGTCCTCGTCTTCGTCGTCGACCTCGCGGCTCTCGGGTTCGATCGCCGTGAGCTCCTCGTTGAAGTCGAGCAGACCGTCGACCACGTCGTCGATCTTGAGCTCGTCCTTCTCGATCTTGTCGGCGAGGTCGAGGATCTGCTGCACGGTCATCGGGCAGGCCGAGATCGCGAGGATCATGTGCTTCAGACCCTCCTCGATGCGCTTGGCGATCTCGATCTCGCCTTCGCGCGTGAGCAGTTCGACGCTGCCCATCTCGCGCATGTACATGCGCACCGGATCGGTGGTCCGACCGAACTCGGAATCGAGCGTCGATGCCGCAGCTTCGGCTTCTTCCTCGACGTCCTCGGCGGGAACGGTCGGTGCCGTTTCCGCCATGAGCAGGGTTTCGGCGTCGGGGGCCTCGTCGTAGACCTGGATCCCCATGTCGCCGATCATCGAGATGATGCCTTCGATCTGTTCGGCGTCGAGAATGTCGTCGGGAAGGTGGTCGTTGACTTCGGCGTAGGTAAGGTAGCCACGCTCCTTGCCGAGCACGATCAGCGTCTTCAGGCGGCGCTTGCGCGCTTCGACGTCGGCGGGCGTCAGCTCGCGCGGCGCGACCTCGGCATGCCTGCCGTTCTTGCCTTTCTTGTGGGCGGCGTCCTCGGCGCGCTTGCCGGCAATGCGGGCGGCGATTTCGCCCGCGGATGGCTTGCGGGTTGGCGCGGCTGCGGCGACCGGCTTGGCAGGTGCGGGCGCAGGCGCGGGCGCCTTCGCCGTCGGCTTATCGGACTTCACGGGCGCCAGCACCTTGGCGGGCTTGGCGGGGGTCTTGGCCTTGGACTTGGGCGCAGGCCGGGCGCCGTGTGCGGTTTTGCTGGTCAACTTGGTCTTTGCTGCAGGCGTGCGGCCCGCCGATTTCTTGGTTGCAGGGTGCGCGGGCTTCTTCACGGCCGGCTTGCGGGACGAGGGTTTCTGGGGCGCGACTTTCTTTGCCGCAGGCTTGCGCCGCGAAGACTTCTGCACCACCTTGCGGGCAGGTCTGCGAACGGGCTTCGCGAGCTTCTTTGCCATGGTCATCCTTATCGTTTGCGGCTGACGACGCAAAACAGGTGCGCCTTCGTCGGCCCCGGCCCGTGGCTCCCTCCCTTGGAGACACCGCGGTCCGGGAAAATCTCACATTATAACAACGCCAACATGGGGACTGGGGTCGCGCATTTCGATAGTCAGGCCGTTTTTTCTCCGGTTTGTTTCAGGATTCGGCGCGCGAGCTCCATCTGCCGGTGCCGCTCGCCCTCCTCGCGCGACAAAGCCACTTCCGCGGGCAGGTCTTCGCCGCGGCGTTGCGCCCACATCCAGTATCGTTCGGCGCCCGCGCGTAGTTGTTCGGCAGCGAGTTCGGGCCCGAGTGCCTGATCTTCCGCAGCGGCGAGCGCTGCGACGATCACGCTTTCGTACGCCGTGCCGGTGAACCGCTGTACAACACCCGGCGTCGTGAGTGGGCCGGCCGCCGCCGTGCAGTACTCGACCAGTGCCGAAAGCGCGGCGCCTTCCTCCGTTCCGTCGCTGACCCGCGGGAGTGCGACCGACGTCGCAAGGCCCGGTTGGAGCAGGATTCCCTGGATCAGTTCACGCGTCAGCGAGGGGCCGCGACGCACGCTCTTGCGTCCCGACGCCGGTCGACTCTCCAGCGCTGGCCGATGGCCCGCCTCGGCTTGGTGCTTGGCGCCGGCCGCACTTTGCAGCAGCGATGCGAGCTCGCCTTCGGGAAGGCCGGAAAGCTCGGCCAGTCGCCGTCGCAAGAGCGCCTTGAGGATCGGTGCACTGATGTCGGCGAGATAGGGGCGCGCCGCCGCCACCAATGCCGCCTTGCCCTCGCTCGTATTGGGGGGATGCTCGGCGCTCAGCTCGCGCAGCAGGTATTCCGAGAGCGGAACCGCTCCTTGCAACGCGCGCTCGAACGCGGCCTTGCCGCGTTTGCGGACGAAGTCGTCGGGATCCTCGCCCTCGGGCAGGAACAGGAAGCGCGCGTCCTTGCCGTCAGCGAGCATGGGCAAGGTGTTGGTGAGCGCACGCCACGCCGCCTTGCGTCCCGCGTTGTCGCCGTCGAAGCAGAAGACGACCGAGTCCGCGAGGCGGAAGAGCTTTTGCGCGTGGACCGGCGTGGTTGCCGTTCCCAGCGTCGCGACCGCGTACTCGACGCCATGCTGCGCGAGTGCGACGACATCCATGTAGCCCTCGACCACGACGACGTGCCCGGCGTTGCGAATGGCATTGCGCGCGAGGTAAAGCCCGTACAGCTCGCGACCCTTCGAGAACAGCGCCGTTTCCGGCGAGTTGAGGTACTTCGGTTCGCCGCTGTCGAGCACGCGCCCGCCGAAGCCGATCACGCGTCCGCGGCTGTCATGGATCGGAAACATGATGCGATCGCGGAAGCGGTCGTAGCGTTTGCCCGCATCGCCGCTGATCACCAGGCCGGCTGCTTCGAGCGCTCGATCGTCGTAGCTCGCAAAGGTCTCGGCGAGCGGTTGCCAATCGTCGGGGGCGTAGCCGATCCCGAAGTGCGCGGCGATCGCACCGGTGAGGCCGCGGCCCTTGAGGTACTCGATCGCTCGCGGAGCTGCCTTGAGCTTCGCGCGGTAGAAGCGCGCGGCCCGAAGCAGGATCTCGCTGAGGTCGCTCTCCTGCTCGCGTCGCTCCTTCTCACCGGCACGCTCGACGCGCGGCACTTCGAGGCCGGCGTCGCGCGCGAGATCCTCCACCGCTTCGGGAAACGTCTTGCCCGCGTGCTCCATCAGGAAGCCGATGGCGGTCCCGTGCGCTCCGCATCCGAAGCAGTGATAGAACTGCTTGGTCGGACTCACCGTGAACGACGGCGTCTTCTCGCTGTGGAACGGGCAGCACGCCTGGTAGTTCGCGCCCGCCTTCTTGAGCGGGACGAACCGATCCACCACGTCGACGATGTCTACGCGCGCGAGCAGCGTGTCGATGAAATCGTGCGGGATCATGGGCGGCTTGTTGCGTGATCGGCGCGATTGGGTCCCATCTTTGTTGCCAACGTGCGCGGGCTGTGCGCCCGCGAAGCCGCCTGTGGGTGCTTCACGCTGCCTGCCGGGAGCGTCATCTCCGCGCCTTCGGCATCCATTCGATTATAGGTAACGGCCAAGCGCAGGGAAGGGCGCAAAAGACGAGCCAGTGCGGGCGCGCGCAGCGCTCCGTCCGTCGGTTGCCGGCGCATTGCCGATGCCATTGCCTTCCCCTTTTGAGGACGCGACGAGGCCGCTGGAGCGAACCGTGGCGACGACGCCGGCGCTGCTTCGACAATCTTTCGCGGCCCCAAGGACCGACAGGCCGATGCCGGCCCCGCCGCAGGTCATCGGACCGCTTCAGCCGACCAGTCGCGCCTTTACCTTGGCGGAGACCGCCGCCATGTCGGCGCGGCCTGCCAATACTGGCTTGAGCTCGGCCATGACCTTGCCCATGCCGGCGGGTCCGGAGGCGCCTGTCTTGGCGATCGCGGCCGCGATAGCCGCGTCGATCTCGCCGTCGGAGAGCGCCTGCGGCATGTAGCCCCTCAACACCGTGAGCTCGGCTCGCTCCGCGTCGGCGAGGTCCTGGCGATGGCCCTTCTCGAACTGCACGATCGACTCGTTGCGCTGCTTCACCATCTTGTCGAGGATCGCGACGACGTCCGCGTCGCTCTGCTCCCTGCGCTCGTCGACCTCGCGTTGCTTGATGGCGGCGAGGATGAGGCGAATGGTCGACAGTCGCGCCGTATCCTTGGCGCGCATGGCGTCCTTCATGTCGGAGGTGATGCGGTCTTTGAGGGGCATAAAGGCGGTTCGGGGTATTAGGTATGAGGGTGCCCAATCGAAAGGCGCAGTCGATTGCTCGCATTCCCAGCGCAGCTCGGCGGGGGCACGCTCATACCTAAGAGCTCATACCGCAAAACAAAAGGGCGACCAATGTCGCCCTTGCTTTTGCCGACGCGCAGCGTCAGTACAGCTTCGGCGGCAGTTGCTGGCTACGCAGGCGCTTGTAGTGGCGCTTCACCGCGGCGGCCTTCTTGCGCTTGCGCTCCGAGGTCGGCTTTTCGTAGAACTCGCGTGCGCGCAGTTCGGTGAGCAGGCCGGTTTTCTCGATGGTGCGCTTGAAGCGGCGCAACGCGGCCTCGAAGGGCTCGTTCTCGCGGACGCGGACACTAGGCATAGGGCGTGGAGGCTTTCTTTGTAGTCAACGAATTGTGCGACGAACCGACCGGGTTTCGCGGCAATCTGAGAGTATAGCGGTGCCCGCCGGACACGGCAAGGCCTCGCTACAATCGGCCGTATCATGCTCGTCCTCGGCATCGAAACCTCCTGCGACGAAACCGGCGTCGCCGTCTACGACACCGCCGTGGGCTTGCGCGCGCATGCGCTGCATTCGCAGGTCGCGATGCACGCTGCTTACGGCGGGGTGGTCCCCGAGCTTGCCTCGCGCGATCACGTGCGCCGATTGGTGCCCCTGATCGAGCAGGTGATTCGCGAGGCTGCCATCAGGATGAGCGACCTCGATGGCATCGCCTTCACCCAGGGCCCCGGGCTCGCCGGCGCGTTGCTAGTGGGCGCGAGCGTCGCTACCGCACTGGGCTACGCGCTGCGCAAACCCGTGGTCCCGGTGCATCACCTCGAAGGGCATCTGCTCTCGCCACTGCTTGCCGAACCGAGGCCGGCGTTCCCGTTCGTCGCGCTGCTCGTTTCCGGTGGACACAGCCAGTTGTTCGACGTGGCGGGCGTGGGTCGCTACGCGCTCCTCGGCGACACGCTCGACGACGCAGCAGGCGAGGCCTTCGACAAGACCGCCAAGCTGCTGGGACTTCCCTATCCGGGCGGTCCCGAGCTGGCACGTCTCGCGGAGTCGGGCACGCCAGGCCACGTTCAGTTGCCGCGCCCGATGCTCGACTCGGGCGACTTGCAATTCAGCTTCTCGGGCCTGAAGACGGCGGTCGTGACCACCGCGCGCCGCATGGCAGGCAGCAGCGCACCTGAACATCTGTCCGATGCGATCAAAGCCGACATCGCGCTCGAGTTCCAGTCGGCCGTGGTCGAGGTCCTGGTGGCGAAGTCCATCGCGGCGCTGGCGATGACTGGCCGCACGCGCCTGGTCGTGGCCGGCGGAGTGGGAGCCAATAGCGCATTGCGCGAGCAGTTGCGGCAGTCCATCGTCGCCCGCGGAGCGCAGGTGTTTTTCCCCGAGTTGCGATTCTGCACCGACAACGGCGCAATGATCGCGCTTGCCGGCGCGTTGCGGCTGCGTTCCACGACCGCAGGCGACTACGCATTCGACGTGCGTCCGCGCTGGAGCCTCGCGTCGCTTACCTCCCAAGGCGCACCGGGCGCGATCTGATCGTCAGCGCCCGATCGTGCGTTCCTTGCCCGCCATCAGTTGGCGGATGTTGGCTCGATGGCGCCAGAAGATCAGCGCTGCGATGGCGACCGCGGTCATGGCATAAGCGCCCGCGCCGAAGAAATAGAGCGTGCCCAGTGGCAGCAGCACGGCGGTGGTGAGCGCGGCGAGCGAGCTGATCTTGAACCCGAACGCCATGACCACCCACACCACAGCGAGTGCAAGGCCAAGCGGCCAGTGCCATACGAACACGATGCCGGCCGCCGTGGCGACGCCTTTGCCGCCCGCGAACCGATGGAAGACCGGATACAGATGTCCGACGAACACCGCAAGCGACGCGGCGGCAACCGACCACATCGGCAGCTCATAGGCGAGCGCGATGCGCTCGGCGAGCAGGACCGCGACGAATCCTTTGGCGCCATCGCCGATCAGCGTGAGTATCGCGGCGGCCTTGTTGCCGGTGCGCAGCACATTGGTCGCGCCGGGATTGCCGGACCCGTATTCGTGCGGATCGGGAAGGCCGAATGCGCGGCTGACGACCACCGCGAACGAGATCGAGCCGATCAGATACGCACCGGCGATGACGAGCAGAACGGGGAGCATGAGGCCGTCCGGTAGAATCGCGCCGATTCTACGCTTGGACGTCGCGGAAGCCGCGAGCGGGTACCCGCACGTGTACCGGCGCGGCGCGTGCGCGGCGCATCCGATGAACACCATCTTCATCTCCGACCTTCGCGTCGAAACGCGCATCGGCGTCTACGAATGGGAGGAGCATCTTCCCCAGACCCTGCGCCTCGACCTCGAGATCGAATTGCCGTCGGACCGTCCGTTCACGACCGGCGCATTCGAGGACGCGCTCGATTACGCCGCGGTCGTCGCTCGCATCAAGGAGATCGCGCGCAGCCACCCGCACCGACTGCTCGAGGCGTTCACCGGTGCGGTCGCGGACATGGTGCTCGGTGAATTCAACGCGCCGGCGGTTCGCGTACGCGTTGCGAAGCTCGGTGCGCTGCCCGGCGTGAAGGAGATCGGCGTGAGCATCGAGCGACGCAGGTAGCGACGCGCGGCGGCGGTTGTCAGAGCAGCAAAAGGAACAACCAAGATCGCCGCTCAGCCGGGCTGCACGGCTATGTCGACCAGCGCGGGCTTCAGCACCCTGGTCAAATCCGCCGGTTTCATTCCGACCAGATAGCCGCGCTTGCCGCCGTTGATGTACAGCATCGGCAGATCGCCAATGCTGCGCTCCATGTAGACCGGCATCGCTCGTCGCGTACCGAACGGACTCGTGCCGCCGACCTGGTAGCCGGAGTGCCGGTGGGCCACTTCCGGCGAGCACGGCTGGATCGACTTCACCTGCAGCAGGCGCGCGAGGTTCTTGGTCGACACTTCGCGATCGCCATGCATGAGCACGATCATCGGCGACTTGCGATCGTCTTCCATGACGAGCGTCTTGATCACCGCATGCTCGGGCACGCCGAGCTCGCGTGCCGACACGGCGGTTCCGCCGCGTTCCTCGTACGTGTAGAGGTGGTGGGTGAACGCAATCCCTGCTGCGCGCAGCACGCGGACCGCGGGCGTGACCGGGAGCCGCGCATCGTCGCCGCTGCGATTCAATGAAGACTCTCGAGCAGCTCGAGCACGTCCAGTCGCATGCGCTGGATCTCGTCGGTGATCGCGATCATCGCGTCCTTGTCGGTCTCGAGCTTGTCGGCGTTGTCCCGCCACGCGGCGAAGAGTCGATCGGCGTCTTCGGGCAGCGGCTCGGGGAGCAGCCGCGCGAGGTCGCGGATGTAGGTGGCGCGACCCATGCCCTGCACCGGATCGCCGAGCATCTTGTTCTTCTGGAAGTGCGCGTACTCGACGATGATCTGCGCTTCGCCGATCGCCTTCAGCGTCTCGAATGCGGCAACGCGCGTGTTGCGGTTGTGCTCGGTGCGCTCGTTGCGATACGTGTTGTACAGAAGGCCGGTAACCGCGACGATCACGCTGACGATCGCGACGATGTTGATCTTGACCTGGCGCCAGATGTAAGCGCGGTCGATGCGGAAGTCACCGGCCTTGTCGCCGGGCACGATGGGTTCAAGCGGCATAAGCGACGATGGGAACCGACCATGGCACCGGCCACGCGATGCCGAACGGCGCATAGGCCTCGTCGGCGAAGCGAATGCGCGCAAACCCCGCGTCCGCGAAATGCTTCTGCAACGCTGTCCGCGAGAACACGCGCATCTCGAGGGTGCTGCCCGGTCCGCCGTGGAACACCGGATCGTCGAATACCTGCACTTCGCCCGCGCGAGTGCGATTGTAGAGGCGCCAGCGCCCCATCTGCTGGACGACGCGATAGTCGTGCAGGTCGGGGTAGTGCTCCACGGTGTCGGCGTCGAGCGAGAAGGGAACGGTGAAGATCAGCTTGCCGCCCGGCTTGAGCAGCCTGCGCGCATTGTCGAACGCGCGCTCGACCGGCGGGGCGACGTGCTCGAACACGTCGCTTGCGATGACGAAGTCGTAGCGCCCGCTCTCGGCCGCCGGCACCGAAGTGATGTCCAGGCGCGGATGCGTGTGGAAGAAGGTGTTGCGATACGAGAGCTTGCGCGCGAGGTAACGCGCGTAGGTGCCGGCATCGGAAAGGCCGACTCCGCAGATGTCGCGGCGCTTGCGCAAATCGGGCAGCGGCATCGCCGTACCAAGAACCTCGGTGGTGACCAGATACGCGATGGTGCGAAAGCGCACGTTGGATCCGCAGCGCCTGCAGCTCGGCGTGTCCCTCGGCTCGTCGGGCAACGCGCGGGCGTTGTCGCACCCGCAGACGTTGCACACGAATCGGGACGAACCGACCTCGATGTCGGACGGACTGCGTCGCAGGGCGAGACGCGCGCGCAGCAATCGCGGAGTCAGCAGACCAGCGCGTAGGGATCGGAGCATGGCGGGGTTTGCATGCGCGAGCGCATTGTACGCCGGCGAATCGGTCTCCCTCATCCGCGCGGGTGATGGGCGGCGTGCAATTGCTTGAGGCGCTCGCGCGCCACGTGAGTATAGATCGTCGTCGTGGTGATGTCGGCGTGACCGAGCAGCAGCTGAACCACTCGCAGATCCGCGCCGTGGTTGAGCAGGTGCGTTGCAAAGGCGTGGCGCAACACGTGAGGCGAAAGTTGCGAACTCGCGATGCCGGCCTTCACGCCGTAACGCTTGATCAAGGCCCAGAACGCCTGTCGGGTGAGCGGACCGTGGCGCTGCGTCATGAACACCTCGTCGCGCTTGCTGCCTTGCGCAAGCGACGGCCGGCTGCGGCTGAGGTAGTGGCGCAGCCACGCGATCGCTTCCTCCCCGAGCGGAACGAGGCGCTCCTTGCTACCCTTGCCCATTACGCGCACCACCCCTGCGTCGAGTGACACACCGCCGAGCTTGAGGCCGACCAGCTCGGAGACGCGCAGGCCTGTGGCGTAGAGAGTCTCGAGCATCGCGCGATCGCGCAGTCCAAGTGTGGTTTCCACGTCCGGCGCCGCGAGCAGTTTGTCGACCTGCGCCTCGGACAGGTGCTTGGGCAGGCGACGCGGCTTGCGTGGGGAAGCGATGCGCAATGTCGGGTCGTCGCGCAGCGCGCCCCGCTCGAGTTGCAAACGATAGAAACGGCGCAACGCCGAGAGGCGTCGCGCCACCGACGTCGCCTTGGCTTTGCCGGCGAATTGGTCGGCAAGCCAGCGTTCGACCTCGCTGCGCGTGACGCGAAGGAGCGTCGCACCGCGCTGCGCGAGCCAGCGATCGAACGCTTCGAGGTCGGCGCGATAGCTCGCGAGAGAGGCCGCGGCCAGGCCATCCTGCAGCCACACTTGATCGCAGAACGCGTCGATCAGCGGATCGGCCGTTCGCGCCGGATTGCTCCGTTCACGCGCCAAAGCGATAGCCTTCGTGCTGCAGCAACCAGCGCTTGATGGCGAGCGGATCGCCCGCGCTCGCATTCATGAACCCGCCCAGCGCGCCGCGGCTGCCGACGACGCGGTGACACGGAATGATGAGGGCGATGGGATTGGCGCCGCAGGCCTGTCCGACCGCTCGCGGCGCACTCACCAGAGTGCGCGCGATCTCGCCGTAGGTCCGCGACTGCCCGCGCGGCACGGCACCGATCGCCATCCATACGCGCTGCTGAAACGCCGTCCCGCGCGGCGCGACCGGAACGGTGAACTCGAACTCCGCATCGGCGATGTAGCGCTTCAGTTCATCCACGGCCCGCGCCGCGACCGGATTGGACGCTGACTGGACGCGTTCTTCCGAGGGCAGGTACGCGACTTCGGTGACGGCGCGCGCATCGGTGCGCACGCCGATCACCGCGAAGGGCGCGCGCAGCTTCGCGTCCCAGAGGCGAACGTCGCGGGACGCGCCCTGCATGGTCAGCGCGCCTTCATGTGCTGCGGAAGAACGGTGACGAGGTCGGGGAAGATCCACACCAACGCCACTGCCACACACATGAGGAAGAACATGGGGAACGCATGACGCGCGATCCAGGTGATCTGCTTTTGCGTCATGCCCTGCAGCACGAACAGGTTGAAGCCCACCGGCGGGGTGATCTGCGCCATCTCCACCACCAGCACGACGAAGATGCCGAACCATAGGAGATCGATCCCGGCCTTCTCCACGGTCGGCAATATCACGCCCATCGTCAGCACGACCATCGAGATGCCGTCGAGGAAGCAGCCGAGCACGATATAGAAGATCGCCAGCGCGACGATCAGCGTCGTCGGCGAGAGTCCCAGGCTCGCGATCCACTCGGCGAGATCGCGCGGCAGTCCGATGTAGCCCATCGCGAGCGTGAGAAAGGCGGCGCCCGCCAGGATCAGCGCGATCATGCAGTAGAGGCGCGTTGCACCGAGCAGGCTTTCGCGGAAGGTCGTCCAGTTGAGCGAGCGCTGAGCCGCGGAAACCACGAGCGAGCCCACCACGCCGAACGCCGCTGCTTCGGTGGCGGTGGCGATACCCGCGTAGATCGATCCGAGCACCATCGCGATCAACAGCACCACCGGGATCAGATGGCGCGAGGCGTACAGCTTCTGCGCAAACGTCGTGCGCTCGTGCGCGGCCGGCACGCGGTCCGGATGCAGCATCGCCCATCCGACGATGTAACCGGAGAACAGCAGCGCGAGCAGGATGCCCGGAATGACGCCGGCGATGAACAGCTGCGCGATCGACACGTTCGCGCTGACGCCGTACACGATCATGATGATCGACGGGGGTACGAGCAGTCCCAACGTGCCCGCGCCAGCCAGCGTGCCGATGGTGATGTCTTCCGGGTAACCGCGCGACTTGAGCTCCGGCAGGGTCATCTTGCCGATGGTTGCGCAGGTCGCTGCCGACGATCCGGAAACCGCGGCGAAGATCGTGCAACCGATGATGTTGGTGTGCAGCAGCCGGCCGGGGACGCGCTCGAGCCATGGAGCGAGGCCGCGGAACATGTCTTCGGAGAGCCGGGTGCGGAACAGGATCTCGCCCATCCACACGAACAGCGGCAGCGCGGTGAGCGTCCAGGACGATGCACTGCCCCAGATGGTGACGGCCATTGCATCGCCGGCGGGGCGCGAGGAGAACAACTGCATTCCGATCCATGCGACGCCCGAGAGTGCGAGCCCGATCCACACGCCGCTGCCCAGCAGGGCGAACAGCGCGACGATGAGCAGGGCGGTGATCAGGGCGTCGATGGGGCTAACCGGCGGTGGGAGTTAGGGAATAGGGAACAGGGAATAGGGAACGGCGAAAGCGAAAGCGAAACAGGAAGCGAGGCGCGGAACGGCGCGAAGGGTCATGCGCGTGCATGCGCTCTGCGGTTGCCGATCGAATCCGTGCGCAATTGGCAGGCACGGAATGTGTTCTGTCATGTGGCTGAAGTGCACTGCTGCCCTGGCGCTGCGCGCCCATCGCGCTCGCATTCATGTGCAGCCGCCGGTCCTGTTTCCCGCCAGCGCTTCCTATTTCCTCATTCATTGTGTAGCGCTTCTTCCGGCATTCGCGCGCGCCGCTCCCCGCGCAACTCGAGCATCAGCTCGTCGACGAACGCCACGAACAGCACCACGGCGCCGAGCGCCATGGCGATCTGCGGGATCCATAGCGGTGTTGCATCGTTCGCCGTGGAAATGTCGTTGAAGTCGTACGACTGCCACGCGAGGTGCACGCTGTACCACGCGAACGCGAATGCAAGCAGCGTAGCCACCGTGAGCGCCCAGATCTCGATCCGATGCCGCGCGGCCGGGCCGACGTGCTCGAGCACCAGCGTCACACGGATGTGCTCGCCGCGCTTCAGCGTATGCGCCAGCGCAAGGAATCCCGACGCGGCCATGCAATATCCGGCGTAGGCGTCGGTTCCGGGCAGATACCAGTTGAGCAGTCGGCCCGCGATGGCGGCAAGCACCATCGCGAGCGTGCCGATCATGAACAGCGCGGCAAGCCAGGCCGTGGCGTCGTACAGCCGGTCGAGCGCCCGGCGCATCGCTCTACCCTACTGCGCGTTGCGATACGCTTCGATGACTTTCTTGCCGTCCTCGCCGGCCTTGCGCTGCCACTCGGCCAGCATGTAGTTGCCGACCTTGCGCAAGTCCGCAGTGAGCTGCACGGGCGGCTTGACGATGTTCATGCCCTTTGCCTTGAGTTGGTCGAGGTACCAGCTGTTCTTCTCCTGCGACAGCTTCCAGCCGCGCGTTTCGGCATCCGCCGCGGCCTTGAGCACCGCTTGCTGCGATGCCTTGTCGAGCGCGTCGAACGCCTTCTTGTTGACGATCACGGCGTTCTTGGGCAGCCACGCCTGAGTGTCGTAGAAATTCTTGATCGACTCGTAGGTCTTCGAGTCGTAGCCGGTCGCACCCGAGGACATGTAGGAATCGATGACGCCGGTTGCGAGCGCCTGCGACACCTCAGCGGCCTGCACCGTCACGGGCTGCGCGCCGACCAGCTCGGCGATCTTCGAGGTCGCCGGGCTGTAAGCGCGCCACTTGAGTCCCTTCATGTCGGCGACGCTGTTGAGCGTGCGGTTGGTGTAGATGCCCTGTGGCGGCCAGGCCACCGTATAGAGCAGCAACATCCCCTGCTTGGCGAGTTTGTCTTCGAGCGCCTTTTTCGAGGCCTTGTACAACTTGAACGACTCGGCGTACGAGGTCGCGAGGAACGGAACGCCGTCCAGGCCATAGAGCGGGTCCTCGTTCTCGAAGTTGACCAGCAGGATCTCGCCGGCCTGCGCCTGTCCGCCCTGGACGGCGCGCTTGATCTCGGGCGCCTTGAACAGCGAAGCATTGGCGTGGATCTGGATCTTGAGCTTGCCGCCGCTCGCCTTTTCGACGTCGTTGGCGAACTGCTGGAGGTTCTCGGTGTGGAAATTGTTCGCAGGATAGGCGCAGGGCAGGTCCCATTTCACCTGTGCGAATGCCGGAACCGCAAGTGAGGCGAAGCCCAGCGCGAACGCGGCGAGCAGGGCGGGGAAGCGCTTCATTACGGGACTCCTTCGAGGCGGGCGGTGGGCCGATTCTAAAGGGACCGACTCGGACTGCGCCAGCGGCCGCGACGCTCCGACGCTAACATACCGCCTCGCGGCCATGCTCGGCCGCCCCTCCACTCCCTGGCTTCGATGAGCGCCTGGCAATTCTGGATCGACCGCGGTGGCACGTTCACCGACATCGTCGCGCGCCGCCCCGACGGCACGCTTCTCACCCACAAGCTGCTCTCGGAGAATCCCGAGCGCTATCGCGATGCGGCCGTGCAGGGCATCCGCGAGCTGCTCGGCGTCGCGCCCGACGCGCCGATTCCGCTGTCCGGCATCGAGGCCATCAAGATGGGCACCACCGTGGCGACCAATGCGCTGCTCGAGCGCAAGGGTGCGCGCACGGCGCTCGTGATCACCCGCGGCTTCGGCGATGCGCTGCGCATCGGCTATCAGAATCGGCCCAAGCTGTTCGTCCGACGCATCGACTTGCCGCCGCCGTTGTACGAGCGTGTCATCGAAGTCGACGAGCGCATGTCCGCGCACGGGGAGGTCGTCCAGCCGCTCGATATCGCCGCCGCCCAGCGCGAGCTGCGCGCAGCGTTCGACGCCGGCATCGACGCGGTCGCGATCGTGTTGATGCACGGCTACCGCTATCCGGAGCACGAGCGAGCGCTCGGCGAGCTCGCGCGTCGCATCGGGTTCGCGCAGGTGTCGGTTTCGCACGAGGTTTCGCCGCTCATGAAGATCGTGTCGCGGGGCGATACGACCGTTGTCGACGCGTATCTCTCGCCGATCCTGCGTCGCTATGTCGCGCAGGTCGAGCGGGAGCTCGGTGGCGCTTCGTCGGTCGACGGCAACGCCGGCGTTCATGGCGCCGCTGGAGGTTCACGAGGTCCGCGACTCGAGTTCATGCAGTCGAGCGGTGGGCTCACCGATGCGCATCTGTTCCATGGGAAAGACGCGATCCTGTCGGGCCCGGCCGGCGGCGTGGTCGGCGCGGTGGAGGTCGCGCGACTCGCCGGCTTCGATCGCATCATCGGCTTCGACATGGGCGGCACGTCGACCGACGTCACCCACTGGGCCGGCGAATACGAGCGCGCCTTCGTGACCGAAGTCGCCGGCGTGCGCTTGCGCGCGCCCATGATGCGCATCCATACCGTCGCGGCCGGAGGCGGGTCGATTTGCTCGTTCGATGGTGCGCGCTTCCGCGTCGGTCCCGAGTCCGCCGGCGCCAATCCGGGACCCGCGTCGTATCGTCGCGGCGGACCTCTGGCGGTCACCGACTGCAATGTCATGGTCGGCAAGCTCGACCCCGAGCTGTTCCCCCGCGTGTTCGGCCCGCATGGCGACGCGCCTCTCGATGCGCAAGTGGTGCGCGAGAAATTCGCCGCGCTCGCCGAGGAGATCGCGCGCGCGACCGGGCACGCGCGTACGCCGGAGGAGGTGGCTGACGGGTTCCTCAAGATCGCGGTGGAGAACATGGCCAACGCGATCAAGCACATTTCGGTTCAGCGCGGTTACGACGTCACCGAGTACACGCTGTGCTGCTTCGGCGGCGCCGGCGGGCAGCATGCCTGCCTGGTCGCCGATGCGCTGGGCATGACGCGCGTATTCATTCATCCGTTCGCCGGCGTGCTCTCGGCCTACGGCATGGGGCTCGCCGATGTACGGGCGTTGCGCCAGAAGGCGGTGGAGACGCGGCTCACGCCGGCTTCGCTGGCCGATACGCGCGCAACCTTCGACGTTCTGGAAGCCGACGCGCGCGGCGAGATCCAGCGACAGGGCATCGATCCGCAACGCACGGCATGCACGCGCACAGTGCACCTCAAGTACGAGGGCACGGACACGACGATCGAGGTCGGCGCCGCGGAAGCAGACGAGGGTGCGGTGGATCGCATCGTCGCCGATTTCGAGCAGCGCTACCGCAAGCAGTACGGCTTTCTCATGCCGGGCAAGGCGCTGGTCATCGAGGCCATCGCCGTGGAAGCGGTGGGACGCTCGCAATCGGTACAGGACGAGGCGCCGGTGTTCGCGCCGCGCGCAGGCACGCTCGAACCGATCAAGCGCAATCGCATCTACACCGGTGGCGCGTTTCGCGATGCCGACGTGTTCGCACGCGAGGACCTGCGACCCGGCGACGCGATCGACGGACCGGCCATCGTC
>DATKLH010000313.1:0-2732 GCA_035542515.1 Casimicrobiaceae bacterium | reverse complement strand
CTCCTGCGGCATCTGCTCACCGATCTCACCGGCAATACGCATCGTGCCGAGTTTTCGATCGACAAGATGTATTCGCCCGATTCGCCGACGGGTCGATTGGGGCTGCTCGAGTTTCGCGCTTTCGAGATGCCGCCGCACGCGCAGATGAGCGCGGTGCAGATGCTCCTGCTGCGCGCGCTGGTCGCGCGGTTCTGGCAGGCGCCATACCAAGCCAAGCTCGTTCCGTGGGGAACCGCGCTGCACGACCGATGGCTGTTGCCGCATTTCGTTGCAAGCGACCTGCGCGATGTCATCGCCGATTGCAACCGCTTCGGCTACGCGCTCGCACCCGCGTGGTTCGATCCGTTCGTCGAGTTCCGCTTTCCATGCTTCGGCGCGGTCACCTACGACGGCATCACGCTGGAACTGCGCCAGGCGATCGAGCCCTGGCACGTCCTCGGCGAAGAGATGCAGGCGGGCACCACGGCGCGCTTCGTCGACTCGTCGGTGGAACGCCTGCAGCTCAAGGTCGTCGGCATGACGCGCGACCGCCATGCAGTGACTTGCAATGGCCGAGCGCTGCCACTGACCGCCACCGGAGTGCCCGGCGAGTATGTCGCTGGCGTGCGATTCCGCGCGTGGAGTCCGCCGTCGGCGCTACATCCAACCATCGGCGTGCACGCGCCGCTCACCTTCGATCTGGTCGACACGTGGTCGCGTCGCGCGCTCGGCGGCTGCACCTACCATGTCTCGCATCCGGGCGGGCGCAACTACGACACGTTTCCGGTGAATGCGAACGAGGCCGAAGCACGGCGCATCGCGCGCTTCTGGGCGCACGGGCACACGCCCGGACCAGTGACCGTGCATCCCGAGTCGCCGAATCCTGCGACGCCGGCGACACTGGATTTGCGCTGGCAACCCGGGATCCGAGGTCAGTGATCGGGGATCGCAGCCCTGGTACAACAAAACTCGCTGGGTCCCGGCCTGCGCCGGGACGACGATGGACAGAATGGCTTCGGTAGAATCCGTTGGTTTCCGGCGCTCCCGACCGCTTGACCCCACCGTGCGTCGCGCCTCTCGATGGCCGGCCAACATCGTGCGCGTGCAGTGTTTGCCTCTGACGCCTGAATGATTTCTCATTCCCGGAATCCCTGATCCCTGATCCCTGATTCTGATCCCCGATCCCTGATCCCCTAATTCCTGATTCCTGATTCCTGATGCCCGAGCTCTGATGCCTGATATCCGGACCCGCTTCGCTCCAAGCCCGACAGGGTTTCTCCATCTCGGCGGCGCGCGCACCGCGCTGTTCGCGTGGGCCTTTGCGCGCCGTCACAAGGGCACGTTCATCCTGCGCATCGAGGACACCGACGTGGAACGGTCGACGCAGGCCGCAGTGCAGGCGATCCTCGATGGCATGGCGTGGCTCGGGCTCGACTACGACGAAGGTCCGTACCATCAGATGCAGCGCATGGACCGTTATCGCGCGGTGATTGCCGACATGCTTGCACGCGGTCTGGCCTATCACTGTTACACCACGCCCGAGGAGCTCGACGCGCTGCGCGCAGCGCAGATGGCGCGCGGCGAGAAACCGCGCTACGACGGTCGCTGGCGTCCCGAGAACGAGAAGGCGAACGGACTCGTTCCGCCGCCCGGAGTGTCGCCGGTGGTGCGCTTCCGCAATCCCGATGCGGGCAGCGTGGTATGGAACGATGCGGTCAAGGGCCGCGTCGAGATCTCCAATGCCGAGCTCGACGACCTGGTGATCGCCCGTGCCGATGGAACGCCGACATACAACTTCACGGTCGTGGTCGACGACCTCGACATGCGCATCACTCACGTCATCCGCGGCGACGATCACGTCAACAACACGCCGCGGCAGATCAACATGATCCATGCGCTCGGAGCGAACGTGCCCGAATACGCGCACCTGCCCACGGTGCTTGGCGACGACGGCCACAAGCTATCCAAGCGTCACGGGGCGGTGAGCGTGATGCAGTACGCCGAGGAAGGCTTCCTGCCCGAAGCGATGATCAATTTCCTCGCGCGCCTGGGCTGGGCGCACGGCGACGACGAGGTCTTCACGCGCGACCAACTGGTCGAGTGGTTCGACATCGTGCACGTCAATCCGGCGCCCGCGCGCTTCGACGCCGACAAGT
Source organism: Casimicrobiaceae bacterium (assembly GCA_035542515.1). Classification (GTDB taxonomy): domain Bacteria; phylum Pseudomonadota; class Gammaproteobacteria; order Burkholderiales; family Casimicrobiaceae; genus VBCG01. Next base: position 597 of record DATKLH010000313.1, on the reverse strand, counting down.
TGCGCTGGCTCAATCACGAGCACATCAAGAGGCTGTCGGACGAGGCGCTTGGCGAGCGGCTCGCGCCGTTCCTCGAGCGCGCGGGTCTGGACGCTCGCGCCGGACCTGCGCCGGCCGCTGTTGCGGGATTGCTGCGTGATCGGGCTCCTACGCTGATCGAGATGGCCGATGCGGCGCACTATTTCTACACGACCCCGGCGATCGAGCCCGCCATGCTCGCCGAGCGAGTGACCGACGCCGTGCGGCCGGCGTTAGGGGATCTCGATGAGGCATTCGCGTCGATCGATTGGACGCGCGAGGCGATCGGCGCAGCGATCAAGCGCGTCGCGGCTCAGCGCCGTGTGAAGCCGCCGCAGATCATGATGGCGGTTCGCGCACTGGTGACTGGAACACCCCAAACGCCCGCGATCGACGCGGTGTTGGCACTGCTGGGTCGCCAGAAGGTGCGCAGTCGCATGGCACGGGGCCTCGCGCACTAGGACCTGTCTCGAGGTCGATGCGGACGCCCCTCACCCGCGCGCCGCTTGAGCGGCGCGCGACCTCTCCCCGCAAGCGGGGCGAGGTACCCGATCACTGCCTTTACCCGCAAGCGGGGCG
>DATKLH010000312.1:0-11264 GCA_035542515.1 Casimicrobiaceae bacterium | reverse complement strand
GACCGAGCGCGTGCGCGGCGAACGTCTGCCGCCCGAGGAGCAATGGCTCGAGGAATTCATGCTGCCGGGCTACGATCGCAACCGCCTCGGCTTCCAGCGCGTCGCACGACGCAAGGGCAACGGACGCGGACGCGCGCTGCTTCTCGGCGACCTCGACACGGCATTCGTGCCCGGCAAGGGCTTCCCGTTCCGCATCGAAGGGGACAAGGCCTACGGTCCCGGCATCGCGGACATGAAAGGCGGACTCACCGTCGCGGTGTTCGCTTTGGAAGCGCTGCAGGCCACCGGACTGGACAATCTCGCGCAAGTCACCTGCGTATTCAGCTCCGACGAGCAGGCAGGCAGTCTCGATGCGCGCAAACCCATCGAGCAGGCCGCGCGCGATGCCGACTGGGTTTTTTGCGTCGAGTGCGCGCGCGATGGCGGCAACATCATGGGTTCGCGAGCGCAGATCGGCGTTGCGAAGCTCGAAGTGTTTGGTCGTGATGCGCATGCCGGCAGCGCGTACGCGAAGGGCGTAAGCGCGATCGAAGCCATGGCGCGCAAGATCACGGCGATTCATGCGCTCACCGACCCGGCGCGCGAGATCTTCCTGTGCGTGGGCCAGGTCAACGGCGGATGGCGGCGCAGCGTGATCGCCGGCTACTGCAGCGCCACGGTCGACATCCGCACCCCCGGACCGGAAGCGTGGGTCGAGGTTGAAGGCGCGCTGCGGCGGATCGCCGACAAGGTCGAGTTACCCGGATCGAGCGCGAAGATCCTGATCGCATCGCATCGACCCGGTGTGCCGTGGACCGCCAAGACCGATCGCCTGATCGCGATCGCGAAAGAGGCGGGCAAGCCCATCGGTGTGCAGTTCGGCGTCATGCGATCACCTGCCGCGGGCAGCTCGGCCTTCGTGGGTCCGCTGGGAATGCCGTGTCTGGACGGCATGGGGCCGCTCGGCGGTGATCTGATGACCGATCACGAACACATCGTCGTCTCTTCGCTGGTCGACCGTGCGGCATTGCTCGCAGCCACCATGCACGATCTGGGCGCAGGCGCCTGGGACGCGCAGCGCAATGGCTAGCGCTTCTTCTGCAACGACAAACCGAGACCCCAAGGGCATCGCATGAGCATCGACACGACCCGCGCGTTGCGCGCATGGATGGACACCCATCGTGTGGAGATGGTCGACTTCCTGCATCGCATCGTCGACATGGACACCGCCACCGAGAACCGTGACGGCGTCGAGGCGTTGGCGCAGCTGATGGCGCAGACCATGAACGGCATCGGATTCGCGGTGGAGCGTCGGGAAGGCGTTGCGCCTGCCGAGGAATGGTTGGGTGAAGCGTTTCTCGGCGACGCCGCCGCGCGCGGCATTGCTCCGAGCGTCTTGTGTCGTCTGGGAAGTGGAGGTGGTCGCGGGCGCTTGCTGATGACGGCTCATCTGGATACGGCGTTCGTACCCGGCGCGCCGGCGAAAAATCCGTTTCGCGTGTCCAACGAGCGCGCCTACGGTCCGGCTGTCGCCGACATGAAAGGCGGCGTGGTCGGCGTGTTGTTCGCGTGTCGCGCGCTGATCGAGACCGGTGTGTCGCGACCGGCCGACATCGTCATTGTCTTCGACACCGACGAGCAGGGCGGTACGCTTTGGTCGCGCCCCTTGATCGAAGCGGAAGCGCGGGACGCGGACTGGGCGCTCGTCACCGAGCCGGGTCGCGTGAACGGTGAAGTGGTTGGTCAGCGCGCAGGACTTGCGATCGGCGAAGTGATCGTCGACGGGGTCGAGGCGCACCTGGGCACGGGCTTCAAGGATGGACGCAGCGCGATCGAGGCGCTGTGCCGAAAGGTGATCGCGCTGCACAGGCTGCACGAGCCGGACAGCGGCGTGCTGCTCAACGTCGGCACGTTCCACGGCGGAACGCGGCGGAACCTCTATGCAGGGCGTGCGGTTGCACGCATGGATGTGCGAGTTCGCGATCGAGCCACGTGGGAACGTGTGCAACGCGACATTGAAGAGATCGCCCGCGCCGACGACGTTCCCGGCACTACAACCACACTGCGACTGTGGCAACACCGTCCTCCGATGCCGTGGACGCGCGACACCGATCGACTAGCCACGCTGGTTTCCGACGCCGCCGAAGCGATGGGCACTCGCATCCTGACCATTCCGACGATGGGCGGTTCCGACGCCAATCTCATCGCCAACCAGGGCACGCCGGTGTTGTGCGGACTCGGCCCGGTCGGCGGCGCGATCATGACCGACCACGAGTACATCGAGTTGCCGACGTTGACCGAGCGCGCGACGCTCGTCGCCGCGCTCGCGCACGAGCTCTCGACGCAATCGTAGAGGCCGCGCAACCCATGAACGAGACGCGCAAACTTGCGGAGTACGTCGCCAACTTCCGCCTCGAGGCTTGTCCGGCGGAAGTGGTGCATCAAGCGAAACGCTGCACCATCGAAACCGTAGCGTGCGCGCTGGGCGGGTCGCGCACACCGCTCGCGAAGGCCGCCATGCGGGCGTTCGCGCGACTCGGTGACGGCGATGGCGCAGCGACGATCTTCGGCTGGGGACGGCGTGCGTCACCGGATCGTGCCGCTTTTGTCAACGGCGTCGCAACCAACGCGCTCGACTACGACGGCGGCGTCGTTTTGCAGGGGCATTATGGCGGCACGGTGATCTTCTCGACGATGGCGACGGCCGAGCTCACCGGCGCGAGCGGACGCGACTTCCTGGAAGCGGTGATCGCTGCCTACGAGGTTACCACGCGCATCGGCGAAGCCTGTCGGCCTTCACCCGAGCATCGCAGGCAGGTGTCGGGTTACGGTCCGCATCAGGGCTTCGCCGCCGTGGTCGCCGCGAGCCGTTTGCTCAAGCTCGACGTGGATCGCATCGTGCATGCGTTCGGCATCTATGGCGCGTTCGCGCCGTTGCCGAGCGCAGCACAATGGAACTGGCGCAACCGGCCGCTCACCTGGACCAAGGACATGGTCGCGTGGCCATCGGTATCCGGCATCCACGCAGCGTTGCTCGCGGAGTCCGGCTTCCTCGGCCCGCGCACGATCCTGGAAGGCGATCGCAGCTTCTGGCGCATGGCCGCTTCCGACCGATTCAAGCCCGAAGCGTTGCTCGATGGACTTGGCGAGCGCTACAACATCCTGCGGCTGTACTTCAAGTCGTATCCGACCTGTCGATGGAACCAGGCGGCTCTCGATGCGGTCCGCCAGATCATGGCGCGCCGCCGCTGGCGCGAGCCGGACATCGCAGCCATCGAAGTCGGTGTCGCACGAGCGCTCGTGGATCAGCAGTTCGACGATTACACACCGCACAATCTCGTCGATGCGCAGTTCAGCTTGCCGTATGCGATCTCGGTGACTTTGCACGGTGAGAACGCGGGACCTCATTGGTACGAGCCCGCGTTGTTCGACTCGTCGGCGATTCGGTCCACCATGAAGAAGACCACTATTCGTCTCGATGCGGAGATGGAGCGCCTGTTCGTCGAAAAGCGGATGGCCGCCGCGACGGTGAAGGCGACCGGCGTGGACGGGTCGGTGGAACACGCGCGTGTCGACCACGCCCACGGCGACGCCGAAAACCCGCTCACCGACGACGAGCTCGATGCGAAATTCCGCGGGCTCGCGACGGTAGCCCTCGATCGCGAACGCTCGGAGCTGCTGCTCGCAAAGATGCGCGATCTCGAGCACGTTGCGCGCGCCGCCGAAATGGGCGAGCTCGGCGCCGGCACCCCCCCGGCACAGTGACACCCGCAAGCGCATGACCATCGACGTACGCGAGCTGCATCGACGCCTCGAAGGCAAGCGCGAGGACATGCTCGCGCTGCTCGAGCGCCTGGTGAACATAGACAGCGGTTCCTATTGCAAGGCCGGTGTGGACCGCGTGGCGAGCGTGATCGGCGAGGAGCTTGCGCGCAGCGGCTTCGATGTCGCACGTCGGCCCATGTCGGATTCCGGCGACCAGATCGTTGCCATCAAGCGCTTGCGCGGGCGCGGCCGCTTGCTGGTTCTCGGTCACGCCGACACCGTGTGGCCGGAAGGCACCGTACGCGAGTGGCCCTATCGTGCGCAAGACGGTTTCGCCACCGGCCCCGGCGTGGGCGACATGAAGGGTGGACTGGTCATGGCGATCTTCGCGTTGCGCGAACTGTTCGCCGCCGGCTTCGACGGGCTCGAATCGATCCGCTTCTTCCTGGTGCCCGACGAGGAGCTCGGAAGCATCCACAGTCGCGAGAGCATCGAGGACGCGGCGCGCGAGGCGGACTTCGCGCTGGTGCTCGAACCAGGGCGTCCGGGCGGCGGACTGGTCACTGCGCGCGGCGCAGTGGGCGCATTCTTCATGCATGCGCGCGGTCAGACGGCGCATTGCGCGACCAGCTACGCCAACGGAGCGAGCGCGGTGCGCGAGCTGGCGCTCAAGGTGCCGGCGCTCGAAGCTCTGTCGGACGCCAAGCAGGGGCGGGTCGTGAACGTCGGCGTGTTCCGCGGCGGCGCCGCGCGACAGGTCATTCCCGGCGAAGCGAAGATCGACATCGACGTGCGCGCGCGTACGGCGGAGCAGGCTGCGGAACTGGTGCAGAGCATTCGCGATATCGCCTCCGACTGCCGCGACCCGCGCGTGATGGTCGAGTTGTCTGGACGGCTGACGCGGCCGCCGTTCACTGCGGCGAACAATGCGAGCCTGTTTGCCATGGCCCGCTCGATCGCCGCGGAGCTCGGCATCACGGTGTTCGAGGTCGAACCGACGGGCGGCGGATCGGACGGCAACTTTGCCGCCGCGCTCGGCGTGCCGACACTCGATGCGCTTGGACCCGTGAGCACTGACGTGTGCAGCCGGCGGGAAAGCATGAGCATCGCGAGCCTGATCGAGCGCGCGGCGTTGTTTGCGGGAATCGTGCAAAGCCTGACGCGTTGATGGCGCGGCGCGCGCCGTGTGCTTTGCTTGGCCGGTTCAACGCTCGTCGTGACTTTGCGCGAGCGACATGCAGCGTCGACTGGGCCAGCGGCGAGCGTGCCGCACCGCTCGGCGATTCAGCATGGGCCGATGTCGTACGCGTCGACCGTCGTCATGCGGTCACGATGTCCGTTCGATCTTCTTGCGCACGCCAGCCACCTGTGATGCCGATACCGCGCCCGCCTCGTTGCCGAAGCTCGCGCGGATGTAGGTGAGCAGGTCGGCAATTTGCGCGTCGCTCAGCTTTGCGCCGAACGCCGGCATCGCGAATCCTTCGGGCTTCGCGGGCGTTCGCGCACTCGGTGCGCCCGCCAGGACGAGTCGCGCCAGCGACGAGGGGTCGTGCGCGTGCAGGCCCGAGCTTCCCTTGATAGGCGGGAACACGTTGCGGATGCCTTCGCCATCCTCCATGTGGCAGCCCGCGCACTGGTCGACATACAACAGCTTGCCGCGCTGGAGCGCGTCGCGATCGTGGCCTGGCGTCTGCGAGCCGTTCGAACCGGAATCGCCGGGAAGATCCTTGAGATACATCGCCATCGCGCGTAGGTCGTCCTCGGACAGATGCATGGTGGAGTCGTGCACGACTTCGGCCATGGGGCCCATCGCACGCGCACGCGCGTTCGCGCCGGTCTTCAGATATTCGACCATGTCGTCCAGCGACCAGCGGCCCAATCCCTCGCGCGGATCGCGCGTGAGGCTGGTCGCGAACCACCCTTCGCCCTGACCGCCGTGGAAGCGATCCTTGCTCTTGACGCCGCCGAGGGCGTTCTTCGGTGAGTGACAAGCTCCACAGTGACCGAGCCCTTCCACGAGGTAGGCGCCGCGATTCCATTCCGGCGACTTCGCCGGATCGGGACGATAAGCGCCGGGTTTGAAGAACAGCGCGTTCCATCCGACCATCGCGCCGCGCCAGCTGAGCGGCCAGGGAAGGTCGGGCGCCTTGTTCGCCTGGCGTACCGGCGTCAACGAATCGAGGTACGCCTTGATCGCCATGACGTCGTCGCGACGCAGGCGCGTGTACCAATGATAGGGAAACGCAGGGTACAGATGCTCGCCATTGGGCCGCCGACCCTCGTGCATGGCGTGGTAGAACTGCTCGTCGGTCCAGCTGCCGATGCCGGTCTCGCGGTCCGGCGTGATGTTCGATGCATAGATCGTTCCGAACGGCGTGGGCACCGCGCGACCCCCCGCGAACGGTTTCCCGCCTTCGTCGGTGTGGCACGCGCCGCAGTCGCCCGCGTAAACGAGATAGCGCCCGCGTTGCACTTCAGCGAAGTTCGAATCGCGCGCGACCGCGGCGACGCCGCAAGCGCCCACGCAGATGGCGACCATCAACGCCAGGGATTTGAATCGGGCATGCATGATCGCATCCGGTACGAAGCTCGGTACGCCATCACGCGCCGACCAGAGGTCCGGGATCCTTGAGATATCGGTTCCGGATGGCGTCGGCGGCCCAGAAAGTGAGCGCTCCAACCGTACCGGTCGGGTTGTAGCCCGCGTTTTGCGGAAACGCGCAGGCTCCCATCACGAACACGTTGGGCACGTCCCACGACTGCAGGTAGCGATTCACGACGCTGGTCTTCGGGTCGGTTCCCATGACGGCCCCACCGGTGTTGTGCGTGGTCTGGTAAGGCAGGATCGAGTAGTGGCCGTTGCGCGGCTTCGGGTCAACGCTGCGCGGACGCATGGCCTTCGCGATCTCGGTAGCCTTCGCCGTGAGGAAGTCCGACATGCGGTGCTCGTTGTCGTGGTAATCGAACGTGAGACGCAGCAGCGGATTGCCGTAGTAGTCGCGGTAGGTCGGATCGAGATCGAGGTAAGCGTCGCGGTAGCTCATCACACTGCCGTGCGTGGAGATGCTCGCCGCGTGAAGATAGTTCTCGGCCAGCGCGCGCTTGAATTGCGAGCCCCACTTGGGTGTACCTGCAGGGACCTGGTGCTGCAGGATCGGTCGTCCACCGGTGGTCCAGAGTGCGAGATAGCCACCGCCGACGAATCCGTGCGGCCCGTGATCGAAGTTATCGCCATTGAAGTCGTCGACGCCCTGACCCAGCGCGCCCGCGCCCATGAACGGATTGAGTCGCTCGTTGGTGAACACGTGCACCGACGAGGTGATCTGGTAGGCGTAATTGCGGCCCACGACGCCGCTGTTCGCAACCGGATCGTAGGGGGTACCGATGCCGGACAGCAGCAGCAGGTGAACGTTGTGCTGGGCATACGCACAGAGGATCACGAGGTCGGCCGGCTGCTCGTAGCTCCGCCCGGTCACATCGATGTAAGTGACGCCCGTTGCGCGTTTGTTGGTCGAGTCGAGGTTCACGCGCGTTACGTTGCACTGGGTACGCAGCGTGAAATTGTCGCGTCCCAGCAGCACCGGGAAGACGCAGGCCTGCGGGCTCGCCTTGGAATAGTTGCCGCAACCGAACCATTCGCAGTACCCGCAGAACGTGCATTGGCCCATCTGCACGCCGTAGAGGTTCTTGAAAGGTTGCGAGGTATTGGCGGCGGGGCACGGGAACGGGTGGTATCCGACGTCGCGCGCAGCCTTGTCGAACATCACCGTCGCGTAGCTGCGCTTCAGCGGCGGCAACGGATACTCGCGCTTGCGCGGCGCTTCGAACGGATTGCCGCCGGCCTGCCGTGCGCCGCCGACATTGCCGGCCTTGCCCGCGATGCCGCAGAGGTGTTCGAACTTGTCGTAATACGGCTCGAGCTCGTCGTAGCTCACGCCCCAATCCTGGATGGTCATGTCGGTCGGGATGAACTTCGCACCATAGCGCTCGGTGAGGTGGCTCCGCAGGGCGAAGTCGGTGGCCAGGAAGCGCCACGTCTGCCCGTTCCAATGCACACCGGCGCCGCCTGCACCGGCGGCGGGGCGAAACGATCCCAGGTGTCGCATCGGCAGCGCCGTCTGTTGCATCTTGTTGCGGAACGTGAGCGTCTCGCGATGCGGCTCCTCGAACAGGCCATTGCGTACGGCGTAGCGCAGTTCGTCCTGGATGGTCGCGGGCGAGAAATCGGGGATCGTGTCGCGGAACACGCCACGCTCGAGGGCGAGCACTTCCAGGCCGGCATCGGTCAGTTCCTTGGCCAAAATGCTCGCGGTCCAGCCGAACCCCACCAGCACGACGTCCACGGCGGGAAGACGCGTGGCCATGCTCACCCCTCGCTCACGCCGGTGTCGCGGCCCGCGATGCTGACGAACGGCATGTCGTAGGCCTTGCCGTATTGATCGATCTCCGCGACATAGTTGTAGCGCGGACCGGGAAATCCGATCAGCTTCCAGCCGATGAAGTCGCGATTGCCGCCGTACACCGGATCGGCGAGCAGTCCCTCCACGGTGTTGCTCACCAGAAAGGTCATGAACGTCGATGCCGGTGCGTTGGGCAGCTTGACGTCGTCCTTCTCGAGACGATGCAGCAGGTCGTCCTGTGCCGCCGCATCGATCTGAGCGAAGCTCTTTCCCGCGTGTGTCTTGCGCACATAGTCGTCGATTTCGCGTATGGCAAGGCGGTACAGCTGCGCGGGCGTGAGCTTGAGCTGATAGCCCTGCTCCTTTTCGCCTTGCTGCCAGGGACCGTCCATGTACCAGGTCTCCGCGCTGCCGTAGGGTCCGGCGAGCTGGCGATCGATGAACGTCGTCGCGCCTGCTTCCTTCGCGCCGGGCCCCAGCTCGTCGCTCGGAACGATGCGAGCCACCGCGGCGTCGATGAACGCCGTCTCGGAGAGCGTGAAGAAGACCGCGCTCGCGGGCTCGGCGTACGAGGGTGCATACGCCTGCGCCGGGGTCGTCGCATCGCTCAGCAGGCGCATGGGGATGACGGCGGCGGCCGGCGTCAGCGCGGCGGCCTTGAGGAGGCTTCGACGGGCAGACGATTCCAACACGATTCCTCCCTCGCGCACGCGGAGCGTTTGCGTTGCGGCGGCGGAGGTCGCCATCAGGCGATCGATTTCGCATCGCCTCTTCGCACATGGACGTTGCGACCAAGCCGAAGTTCCAGCCGACCGTATTTACTATTGCGCAAAAGTATCGCGTGGTTGCGCGCTGCGACGCCGCGAGTTGCTCGCCCCCGGGGCCGTCCGGGCGGGAAGGGCATCGTCGTCGCCGTGGATACTATTGCGCAAAGGTAAATTTGCGACCTGGCGAAACCAACAGCGCCCGGTGCCATCCAAACAGCGGGTGCAGGCCGTTGGCGCGCGCCCGGCGCTGCTCGATCGATGGCGTGCCAGCGTAGGGTGGGCAGCGCCGGGGCGCGCGTGCCGCGGCCGGACCGGAGATTCGCGGGAGTTCGGGTCATGAGACATGTCGTTCATACGCAATTGGCCACGGCCATCGCCCTGTCTTTTCTTGGTGTCGCCAGTGCGGCGTCCGGCGCAATCGCGACTGGCGCCACGCCGCCGCGGCACCCTGTCACCTCGGCCGCGGCAAACTTTGCGGGCGACGAAGCGTTCATGCGCCAGGCTGCGACCACCGGTGCTCGGGAGCTGGCGCTGGACGAGATCGCCCAGCGCAAGGCGGCGGACGAGACAGTGAGACGCTTCGCGACGCGGATGGTGGCCGACCATCGCAAGGCCGATGCCGAATTGCAGCGCGTCGCTCGTCGTGAAGGGGTCAGCCTACCCGCCGCGCCGGATCCCGGCGTCCGGCGGGAACAGGACCACCTCGAGCGGCTCAGCGGTGCGCAGTTTGACGCGGAATACATGAAGCACCAGCTGATGGATCAACGCAGGGCCATCGACGAATTTCGCACGGAGGCGGCGTCTGGACGTGACCCGGAGCTGCGCACCTTCGCGCAGCGCGCTCTTCCGACGCTGCGCGAGCATCTGCGCCTTGCACAGGCGGCGGACAAGGCCGTTCACAACGAGGCGGGACTCGAGGCGGCCAAGGATGCGACGGGCGCCACCGCCGTGGCCGCCGAGCGCGCCGAGCGCATGCCTGTTCCCAAGACGGGCATGTGATCCACCTTGCTGGATGCGGAGGGCAGCGTGACGCTGGTGACGGTGGCAACGAAGTAGTTGGAGTGTCGCTCGCAGGAGCGAGGAGGAGATCGGGCGCAAAAGTCGCTGGGCCCCGGCGTTGCCCGGGACGACAAGCTCCGCCTTCGCCGATGTCGTCGGCTCCGCGCTCGGCGCGAGCGAGCGCGAGATGTTCTGGGTGTTCATCGTGATCATGAACACCTTCACTGGTGTGCGCAACGTGTATTGCGGGCGTGCCACGGCCCGCGTCGACGGGCGCGTTGTTCTATCGCTTGCGCTCGCGCGACACTCCCAGGTGGCGAATTGTTGCGAGCGCCATCTCGCGGAACAGTCCGCCGAGCGCAAGCGCCCATGCAAGCAAAGCAGCATAGAGCACATAGCGCGGTACCGCGTAGAGATACGGCAACTGCAATGCCTGCGCCATCTCGAGGGTGCAAACGGCGTACATGCCGATGGGGAATACCGCTCCCCAGTACAGCGGGTCGTAGCGCAACGGAAACCGCGACCACAGGTGGCGCCAGACCACCAGGACGAGGAGCATCGGGATCCACCACGTTCCGGTCGCCCAGTAGAGGATCGTGAACCCCTTGATGAACGGGGCGAGCGAGGCGAGCAGCGGCGCGTCGGGCGCATTGAGGATCAGCAGCGAACCAGCGAGCGTCGAAATCGCCATGGCCCCCATGTTGATCCAGTAGGGCGGGGCGAGATCGCTCGGCGCGAACGCGTAGAAGGTGTAGCGGTAGAAGATAAGGGCGATCATCCAGATGTAGAGCATGCCGCCCCACAGCCACATCGACAGGGCGAGGAAGTTGGCCTCGAGCCGATACGCAGGCGGCCAATTCGCAGCGAGATACGCGCTGAGAACGGCAACCGACTGGGTTGCAACGACCGCGAGGAGCCATGCGCCGGAAATGCCCTGATCGAGCGGCGGTTTGTCCTTCTTGATGGTCAACGCGGCGAAGACGGTGTAGGTGACGCCGAGCCACAGCGCGAGCGACAGCGACCACAGCGCCTGCGCGACTTCGTAATCCCGCTCGATCACGACGAACTGCGCGCCCAGTACGCCGGTCGCCGCGACCGTCGTGAAGAACGCGGGCCCGCGCTGATGATCGACGAGGTCGCGCCATAGCTCGCGCGGATACCACGCCGCGCGCAGGATGGTGAGCATCCAGATGACCCCGTACGCGGCGATGTTGAAGGCGAACAGGATGCCACCGAGTCTCGGCATCTCCATGCGGACGGCGCCGAGCGACACGATGCCGGTCGCCATGACCATCGCGAAGTAGGCGGGTGAGAGCCCGCGCACGGAGACGCGCAGCAGACTCGATGGAGTCGC
>DATKLH010000311.1:0-3062 GCA_035542515.1 Casimicrobiaceae bacterium | reverse complement strand
AGGCAGGTCGGCATAGCGCTGCATGAGCTCTTCGGTGTGAACGCCGACGACGTCGCGCGCAACCTCGCGATCGAGCTGATGCAGCCGTTCGTGCAGCTCCTTGTGATGTCGGATGGCGTCGCGAACGACCTGGTTCAGGCGCTGCTGCAGCGTGGCCATCGCCATTTCGATGGCCTTCTGGCGTTCGGCCGGCAACGCGGCGAACTGGTCGACGCTCAGGACCTCCCCGTCGCTCATCGGCGCGAGCGTGAGAGCGCCCGGCGCGCGGACCAGTGCGACGCCTTCGCGCGATGCGGCCTCCGCGACATTGGCGAGCCCTTTTTCGTTGAGCTCCGCGAACTCGTTGTTGATCTTCTCGACTCGACTGCGATAGTCGTCGCTGTCGAACGCGGCCGTCACCGCGAGCAAGAGGCTCTTCACGAGCGCGTGCATGTCATCGCGCAGGCTCGCGCCGCGTCCAGCCGGCAATGCGAGCGCTTGCGGCCGATGCGGCTGCTCGAAGTCGAAGACGTAGCACCAGTCGCTCGGGCGTGGCTCGGATACCGCCTTGCGACCGATCATCTGACGCAGCAGCGTGTGCTTCCCCGCTCCGGAAGGGCCCTGGACGAAGAGGTTGAAGCCCTGGTGCGCGATCCCGATGCCGAACGCAATGGCGCTCTTCGCCCGTTCCTGGCCGAACATCTCGGGAAGATCCTCGAGTGTCTCGGTGGTCTCGAAGGCAAGCGCAGCGGGGTCACAAGCCTTGCGCAGTTGCGAAGCAGGCAGTTTGTTATCGGTCTTCAAACGGCATCTCGCTGTCGAGGTCGATGGTCGATGGTCGACGCGGGGCGCCAGCAGCGCGCGTCTAGGCGGCGCCGGCCGCGAGCTTGGCGTCGAGGTAGTCGACCAGATCGTTCAGCGTGCGGAGCTTTGCGTAGTCGGACTCGGGAATGTCCACGCCCAAGCGTTGATGCAGCCCGACCAGGAAGTTGAGCCAGTCGATCGAATCGAGGTCGACCTGGTCACGCAACGGCCGTGTGGCATCGATTTCCAGCGTCGAAACCTCGGGAGCGGTGCGCCTGAGCACGGTCAGCAGCGACTGTTGCAACGTGGCGCGGTCGTAGGGATCGCCGCTCATCGGGTGGCCTCCTCGAGTTGCTCGGGCTCGTGCAACACCCGGGCGAGCTGATTCAGAAACAGCGCCCCGCGATGGCCGTCGCTTGCGCGATGATCCGCGGCGAGACTCGCGGTGACGATCGGTGCGATCACGACCCGGCCCTCGTCGATCCAGGGTCGATCGGTGACCCTGCCGAAGCCGACGAGGGCAACCTGCGGCGGGTAGATGACGCCGTGCACCACATCGACACCCTGGTCGCCCAGATTGGTGACGGTCAGCGTCGCGTCGCTCATCTCGGAGCTTCTGAGCGTCAATGCACGCGCGCGTGCGACCAGGTCCGTGAGACGCCGCATCAGTTCGTCGAGACCGAGCTTGTCGACGTCGTGGATCGACGGCGCGATCAGGCCGCCCTGGCGCAACGAGATCGCGACGCCCAGATGGATCCCATCGCCCGCGACGAAGGCGCCGTCGCGGTAATAGCCGTTGAGGTCGGGAAATGGGCGTAGAGCAAGCGCGACCGCCTTCAGTTGCACTGCGGCCATCAGCACGCGCTCGGTCACCGCGTGTTGCCCATTGCGCGTCGCGAGCCATTGCGTTGCGCGAGCGAGCGGCACGTCGGTCGCGAGGTAATAGTGGGGAATCTCGCGCTTGCTACGCGCCATCGCAGCGCCGATCGCGGCGCGCATCGCGAGCGCACGATCACCTGGCCCGGCTTTCGCTGCAACGGCGGCTTTCTCGACATCATCGACGGTTACCGCGCCCTGCGGTCCGGTGCCGGCCACTCGCGCAAGATCCACGCGCAGCGTTTCGGCGCGCAGGCGCGCGGCGGGCGATACGCGGCGACGCGTCTCCGCGGCCGCGACGGGCGCAACCGCAGGCGCGGGGGCAGCGACCGCCGCCGGTGCGGGCGCGCTTGGAGTGGGCACCGCGACGGACAGTCTGCGTCTTTCCGCCTCGGCATGCTCGGGCGTTTCGCCCGGCTCGATCAGCCAGGCGAGCACCGTACCGACTGGGACGGTCTCCTGCAAGCCCACGCGCAGTTGATCGATGGTGCCTTCCTGCCAGATCTCGACGTCGATGGCCGTCTTGCTGGTATCGACGATGGCGACCACGTCGCCCTTGCGCACGACGTCGCCGGGCTTGACCTTCCACTCGAGCAGCGTGCCTTTGTCCATCTCGGCACCCAGCGACGGCAGCTTGAATTCGAGCATGGGTGTTCAGCGCTTGGCCAACATCTGCTGTACCGCTGCGACAATTTTCGCGGGCTGCGGCAATGCCGCCTCCTCGAGGTGCTTGGCGTAGGGTATGGGGACTTCCTCGGTGCAGACGCGCGCGACCGGGGCGTCGAGATCGTAGAAGGCCTGCTCCATGATCCGCGCCATGACTTCCGCTGCGAGGCTGCCCGATCGCCAGCCCTCATCGACGAGCACGGCACGGCGGGTGCGCCGCACCGACTCCATGATCGTTGCATCGTCCAGAGGCCGCAAAGCGCGCAGGTCGAGCACTTCGGCATCGATGCCAAGTGCATTGAGCTCGCTTGCCGCCTGCAGCGCCTTCCACACCGTGCCGCCCCACGCGATCAACGTGACATCGCCTCCGTTGCGAAGCACCTTGGCCGAGCGCAGGTCGACGCTCTTCCAGTTGTCACTGAGCTCGCCCTCGAAATTGTAGAGCAGAGCATGCTCGAACAGAATCACCGGATCGGGCTCGGCCAAGGCCGCGGCGAGCATGCCGCGTGCGTCATCGATCGTCGCGGGCGCGGCGACGATCAGGCCCGGCACGTGCGCATACCAGTTCTCAAGGCTGTGCGAGTGCTGAGCGGCGAGCTGTCGACCCGCGCCGGTCGCCATGCGAATGACGAGCGGCACATTGAACTGGCCGCCCGACATGTGACGGAGCGTCGCCGCGTTGTTGACCACCTGGTCGAGCGCCAGCAGGCTGAAATTGACCGTCATGATCTCGACGA
>DATKLH010000310.1:0-5941 GCA_035542515.1 Casimicrobiaceae bacterium | reverse complement strand
ACGGCGACGCGCTCGACAAGGCGCTCCGCAGACTGCGGCGCGACGTCTTCCTGCACACGATGGCGCGCGACCTGATGAGGCTCGCGACCCTGCAGGAGGTGGTCGGCAACGTCAGCCGCTGCGCCGAGCTGGCGATCCAGGCGGCCGTGCGGCTCCATACCACGCTCCTTGCAACGGCCCATGGCACGCCGCACGGTGCCGAATCGGGTGATGCGCAATCGCTGATCGTGATCGGCATGGGCAAGCTCGGCGGTGGCGAGCTCAACGTGTCCTCCGATGTGGACCTGGTATTCGTCTATCCCGAGGAAGGCGAGACCGATGGCGCACGGCCGATTGCCAACCGCGAGTTCTTCGATCGGCTGGGTCGCCGCGTCATCGCAGCCCTGCATCGCCCGACCGCGGACGGTTACGTTTTTCGCGTCGACATGCGGCTGCGGCCGTATGGCGAAAGCGGTCCGCTGAGCGTTTCGTTCGCGGCACTCGAGCAGTACCTGATCGCGCAGGGACGTGCGTGGGAACGCTACGCGTGGCTCAAGGCGCGGCCGCTCACCGGCGCGCGTCACGACGATCTTGGCGAGCTGATCACGCCGTTCGTCTACCGCAAGTACCTCGATTACGATGCGTACGAGGGACTGCGCGATATCCAGCGGCAGATCCGCGAGCAGGAAAAGCGCCGCGAGTACGGCGACAACATCAAGCTCGGCCGTGGCGGAATCCGCGAAGTCGAGTTCGTCGTGCAAGCCCTGCAGATCGTGCGCGGCGGTCGGGAGCCGGCGCTGCAGGTTCGCGGCACGCTGCCCGCGCTAGCGGTGCTGCGCGAGCGTAGCCTGCTTCCTGGCGCCGCGGTCGACGCGCTCGAGCAGGGCTACGTCTTCCTCCGCAATCTCGAACACCGCCTGCAATATCGCGACGACGAGCAGACGCAGACGCTTCCGATCGTCGACGTCGAGCGCAGCGCGCTTGCTACGGCGATGGGCTTTGCGGACAGTGCGTCGTTCGCGGCCGAGCTGGCGCAGAGGCGCCGCGCAGTCACGCAGCAGTTCGACGTGGTTTTCGGCGATGCGCCGGCGAGCGGTGACGAGGCATCCACGCGGTTCGCGAGCCTGTGGGACGATCCGAGCTGCACGCCAGCGGCGCTGGAGCCGCTGCAAGCGGCCGGCTTCGTCGATCCGCAAGCGCTGTGCGCGATGCTCGCACAGACCAAGCAGAGCGGCCGCTACGTGCAACTGCCCGCGCTGTCGAAACAGCGCTTCGACGCGCTGGTCCCGCGCCTTTTGGCCGCGGCGGTGACCGAGCTCGACACCGGCACCGATCCGCAGACGCTGTTCACGCGCTTTCTCGCATTGCTCGAGGCGGTCAGTCGGCGCAGCGCCTACCTGGCGTTGCTCATCGAGCACCCGCCACTGCTGCCGCGGCTTGCGCAAATCATGGGTGCATCCGCATGGGCGGCGACCTATCTCACGCAGCATCCCATCCTGCTCGACGAGCTGCTCGACGCGCGCGTTCTGCTCGAAGAGCCGGATTGGGACCAATGGCGTGCGGAGCTCGCCGAGTCGCTCGCCGCGCATGCCGGCGACGCCGAGCGACAGATGGATGCGTTACGCCATTTTCGTCACGCCCAGACGCTGCGCCTGCTAGCCCAGGACCTCAGCGGTCGGCTCGGCGTGGAGCGGCTCGCCGATCATCTTTCGGCGCTCGCGGATGTGATTCTCGCAGCGGCCCTGCGACAATGCTGGAAGCATGTGTGCGGCGAGCAGGCGCAGGAGCGTGCACCCCGCTTCGCGATCATCGGCTACGGCAAGCTCGGCGGCAAGGAGCTGGGCTACGCGTCGGACCTCGACCTGGTGTTCCTGTTCGAAGTCGATCCTGACGAGCCCGATGGCGACGCCGCAGCCGAGCGCTACGCGCGATTGGCTCAGCGGCTCAACACGTGGCTCACGGCAACGACGTCGGCGGGGCAGCTCTACGACACCGACTTGCGCTTGCGACCCGACGGCGCGTCCGGGCTGTATGTGTCGAGCTTCGCTGCATTCCGCAAATACCAGCACGAAAGCGCGTGGACCTGGGAGCATCAGGCGCTGACGCGCGCGCGCTTCGTCGCTGGTGATGCGCACCTCGGCGCAGCGTTCGAAGCCGAGCGCGAAGCGATCCTGCGCATGAAACGCGATCGCGCCAGGCTCGCTGCGGACGTGGTGGACATGCGGCGCAGGATGGCCGCGGGACACCCCAATCGCACAGCGCTGTTCGATCTCAAGCACGACGCAGGCGGGATGGTGGATATCGAGTTCAGCGTGCAGTTCCTCGTGCTCGCGCACGCCCACGACCATCCTTCGCTGACGCGCAATCTCGGCAACATCGCGCTCCTGCGCATCGCGGGCGAGCTCGGCCTGATCGATGCGGGTCGCGCGGCGCAAGTGGCCTCCGCTTATCGCGAATACCGCCGCGCCCAACACCGCATCCGGCTGACCGGAGCGCCGCACGCGCGGGTCGATCCCGCGCCGCACTCCGCGCAACGCGCAGCGGTTGCGGAACTGTGGAGCGAGGTCTTCGGTAGTCCGTGGCAACAACAGACCGCGAGCTGATCGCCTCTGCGCCATTCGCCACTTTCGGCCACCGCGCACGTGCCGGTGGGCTAAAATCCTGCTTTTTGGCAAGCGCCAGGAGAATCGACAATGTCGATGGCCGACCGCGATGGCTGGATCTGGTACGACGGCAAGATGGTGCCGTGGCGGGAAGCGACCACGCACGTCCTGACCCACACGCTCCATTACGGCATGGGTGTCTTCGAGGGTGTGCGTTGCTACGAGACCGGTTCCGGACCGGCGATCTTCCGCCTCACCGATCACACCGACCGCCTGTTCCGCTCCGCGCACATCTTCGGGATGAAGATGCCGTACACGCGCGATCAGCTCAACGCCGCGCAGATCGCGTGCGTACGCGATAACAAGCTGAAGTCGTGCTACATCCGCCCGATCGCCTTCTACGGCAGCAACGCGATGGGCGTGGCGGCGAAGTCCAATCCGGTGCGCGTCTGCATCGCGGCATGGCCATGGGGCGCCTACCTCGGCGCGGACGGTCTCGAAAAAGGCATCCGGGTGAAGACCTCGTCGTTCACGCGCCATCACGTGAACATCCACATGACCGGCGCGAAGGCGTGCGCGAACTATCTCAATTCCATCCTCGCCAACCAGGAAGCGACCCACGACGGCTACGACGAAGCGCTTCTGCTCGACCCGCAGGGCTACGTGGCCGAAGGATCGGGCGAGAACGTGTTCATCGTGGTCAACGGCGAATTGCACACGCCGGATCTGTCGTCGGGAGCTTTGCGTGGAATCACGCGCGAGACGATCATCGGGCTCGCGCGCGAGGCCGGGATCTCCGTCATCGAGCGGCGCGTCACGCGCGATGAAGTCTATTGCGCCGAGGAGGCGTTCTTCACCGGGACCGCGGCCGAGGTGACGCCGATCCGCGAGCTCGACAATCGCCAGATCGGCGAAGGTCGCCGCGGTCCGATCACCGCGCAATTGCAGAGCAAGTTCTTCGACGTGGTCAGCGGCCGCGACCCCAAGCACCGCGCGTGGCTGAGCATGGTCGACGCATGAGCGAAAAGCTCGAGGATGCGCGGATGGTCGTGGTGAAGCCGGCCGACCTGCCGATCTACTGTCCCAACCCGGCCATGCCGCTGTGGAGCTCGCACCCGCGCGTGTTCCTGGACGTGATCGATACCGGCGAGGCGATGTGCCCCTACTGCGGCACGCGCTATCGATTGGAGGGCGGGCCGCAGCGCGGCGCAAGGCACTGAGCGGCACCGCGCCCGGGAGATGCGCGACCCTAAGCGCGCAGATCGCTCGTGCGTGGCCACTTGGCCCAATCGTGCCCCGTTGATTGCCGCGCGCGTCGTCCGGATCATTCGCTACATGACACTGCTCGCTTCGTGGGCCACGCGCGTGCGCTGATACGCACGCCTTCGTCGCGCGCACCATCCTCGCATTCCCCGACCGTCCAGCACCGGCCCGGCCCATGGCGTTCGAACGCATCCTGCTCGTCGCGCCGTCGTGGGTCGGAGATGCGGTCCTTTCGGAGCCGCTCATCGCGCTGCTGCGCGATCCGTACGAAGAGCCGATCGTGGACGTGCTCGCGCCGCCCTGGTGCGCGTCGGTCTACGCTCGCATGCGCGGGGTGCGACGCATCATCGAAGCGCCTTTTGCGCATGGTGCCCTGGCCCTGGCCAAGCGACGCGAACTCGCCGCCGAGCTGCGACGGGAGGGATACACGCGCGCGCTGGTGCTGCCCAACTCGTTCAAGTCGGCGCTCGTCCCGTACTTCGCGCGCATTCCGCGACGCACCGGCTATGTCGGCGAGGGCCGCTACGTCCTGCTGAACGACGCGCGACGGCTCGACAAGAAGGCCGTGCCGCGGCTCGTGAATCGCTATGCCGCATTGGCGGGGGCGCCGGGCACGCTGATCCCGGTTCCAGCCGCACCGGTACTGGTCGCTGACGCCGCCAATCGCGCGCGGGCCATGCGCGAGTTGCGTTTGAGGCGCGATCGACCTGCCGCGGTCCTGTGTCCCGGTGCCGAGTACGGCCCGGCCAAGCGCTGGCCGCCCAACCATTTCGCCGATCTCGGGGCCGCGTTCCTCCGCGATGGCATGCAGGTGTGGATCGTCGGCTCGCCGAGCGACAAGCTCGCGGCGAACGCGGTGGTCCAGTCCGCCGGCGACGCCGGCCGCCAGTTTCGCGACCTCTGCGGCCGGACCGACCTCGCGACGGCTATCGACCTGATGGCCGGCGCCGCCATCGTCGTCAGCAACGACTCCGGGCTGATGCACGCCGCGGCCGCCGTCGGAGTTCCGCTGGTGGCGCTGTTCGGCTCGTCGTCGCCGGCTTACACGCCTCCGCTGTCGCCGCTCGCCCGGGTGGCGCGGATCGATCTACCGTGCAGCCCGTGCTTCAAGCGCGAATGCCCGCTCGGCCACTTCAAATGCATGCGCGATCTGTCGCCGACGCTCGTCTACAATCAGGCGCGCATCGCGCTAGTGCCGGCGCCCGCCATCGATACGCCGACGCAGTGACCGTCGACTTCACATGGCCAAACCACGCACCCCTCCCATCTACACCTCGCCCCAGGACGTCGCCCTCGCGTTCTACCAGGCCTTCGAGGCCAAGGACATCGAGGCGATGATGTCGACGTGGGCCGAGGACGAGGACATCATCTGCATCCATCCGAGCGGGACGCGTCACGTCGGTTACGACGCGGTCCGGCAAAGCTTCGAGCAGCTCTTCGCCGGCGAGGGCAAGCTGGGCTTTCGCCTCGAAGACCTGGTATCGATGGAAACGGTCGGGCTCGCCATGCAAAGCGCGATCGAGCACGTTCATTCGAGCCAGGGAGGCGCACGCGGCATGGTGATCGCCACCAACGTCTTCATGCGCACGCCGACCGGCTGGCGCCTGGTCATGCATCACGCGTCGCCCGCGCCCCCCGTCGCGGTGAACGTCCCCTCGGGACCGCTCCACTGATTGGTTGCGCCGCTATGCGAATAGCCAGCGGAAGAGACCGGGGACCGCGGTTCCCTGGCTAAGGAGCAGCCCGCCAGACCGCCAAGTTCGGCGCCGCCACGTGCGAAATGCTCGTGTCGCGCACACTGCTGCACCGATCGTCAGCTTGCACGGCGCCGTCTGCGTCCTCGGAGTCGTGTACAAATCCTGCGCAATCCGTGATTTGCACACGTAGTCAACAAAACACCCGCTTCCAACGGCAACGGTGGCGCCTCGACGGGAAGCAATGGCATCTTCTATCACGGCGGGCCGCTGCTCAATTCGACCGGCGGCAACAGCGTCTACTACATCGGGTACCGCAACTGGAGCAGCAACACGGCGACCTCGATCCTCCAGGACCTGGCCGTGACCATCGGCGGCTCGCCCCACTTCAACATCAACACG
>DATKLH010000309.1:0-2086 GCA_035542515.1 Casimicrobiaceae bacterium | reverse complement strand
TCCAGCGACATTAGCGGCGGAAAACGCGACGCGAGCACGGAGGAGAAAGGGCCGGCGGCCGCGCTGCGGTGACCGCTAGCCCTGCGATGTCCTGGTAGGGCGTACTGGATTCGAACCAGTGACCAACGGATTAAAAGTCCGCTGCTCTACCAGGCTGAGCTAACGGCCCGAAGCGGCGAATTATAGCTGTGCCGCCCTGCGCGCCCGCTCGAGTCGGGTCCGGACACCTGTTGCTGGACGACCCACTGCGCGGCTTGAGGCAACGCGCCTGTCGGGCCGCCACCCCAACGGTCACGGCGTCAGCAAAAAAGCCCGCACGAACCCGGCGCCCGCGCTACGCGCGCACGAATTCCGCCGACTGCGCACGCAGCGGCGCAACCGCCAGATAGACAATCAACCCCAGCGTCGCAACACCGAGCGTGCCCGCGATCGGCAACCATGCCGGGGGCAGCTCGTCACCGAGCGTCTGCACGACGAGCCACGCATTGCACGCGAGGATTCCGAGTGCCGCGATGCTTGCAAGCAATGCCACGCGCCATCCGCTCGCGTACGCGCCCATCAAGGCGCGGCTCGACGAGAAGCGGATCAGAGGCACCATCGCGAACGGAAGCTGGATGCTGAGCACGACCTGCGTCGCAACCAGCAACGCCACGGTGCTCTCTTCGCCAAACAGCGCGAGGACCACGATTGCCGGAATGATGGCGAGCGTGCGTGTCACCATGCGCACGGTGATGGGCTTCCACTTGAGCTTGAGAAAGCCCTGCATGACGACCTGGCCGGCGAGCGTCCCGGTGATCGTTGAGCTTTGCCCCGCACACAATAGAGCCACCGCAAAAAGCAAACCGGCGAGCCCGGTGCCCAGCAGCGGCGTGAGCAAGCGCTGCGCTTCGCGCAGGTCGCGAACGTCGAGGCCGATCGAGTGAAACACATCCGACGCCACGACAAGCAGCGCCGCGTTGATCACGAACGCGATGTTGAGTGCAATCAGCGTATCGACAAAACTGTAGCGCAGCGCCTTGCGGCATTGCGCCTGATTCGCCGGCGCAACGCGCGTCTTAACCAGATACGAATGCAGATACAGGTTGTGGGGCATCACCGTCGCGCCGAGGATCCCGATCGCAACGTAGAGGCTGGCACTGTCGATGCGCGGATTGAGCCCGGTCGCGAGATCGCGCCATGACGGATCGGCGAGCCACCATTCGACCGCGAGGCATCCTCCGACGGTCAGCACGAGCACCATCACGATCGCTTCGAGGCGACGCACGCCGAAGCGCTGCAAAGCGAGCAGCGCGAACACGTCGAGCGCGGTCACGATAGCTCCGACGATCAGCGGCCAGCCGAACAATAGATTGAGCGCGACGGCGCTGCCGATCACTTCGGCCAGATCGCATGCGACGATCGCGATCTCGCACAGCAACCAGAGCACGATCACGACGGGACGCGGATAGGCGAGTCGGCACGCCTGCGCAAGATCGAGTCGCGTAACGATGCCAAGCCGTGCGCTCAACGTCTGCAGGAGCAGCGCGACGAGGTTCGCAACCACGAGCACCCACAGCAGCTGGTATCCGAAACGCGCGCCGCCTTCGAGGTCGGTGGCCCAGTTGCCCGGGTCCATGTAACCGACTCCGACGAGCGTCGCGGGTCCGAGATACGCGAACACGCGACGCGCGCGGCCACCGCTGAGGTCGGCCGCGAGCGTTCCCGTGAGTTGCTGTGGGGACATCGTCGATGCGTCAGGAGCCGCGTCGCGTGCCTGTCGATCTGCCCGAGGTGCGACGCGCGGATCGCTTGCCTTCCTCGCCGGTGAGCTCGGGCATGTCTTCGTCGCTGCCGTTGGCGCTCTCGCCTGTCGTCGATCCCGCGCCCGGACCGGCACCGAGATCGGCGCCCGTCATCGGATCGCTGTCGAGATCGGATCGCCTCCGCATCGCCGCATTCTCGCCGAGCGACTCTTCTTCCTTGTTGAGCTTGACGGACGCCGAGCCGTCGCCGCCGTCGCCACCCGCGGGCTGGACTGCCTCGGCGCCGTCGATGAACTCCCATTGCGGTCCCTGGTTCCACGGACCGCGCATGTCGCCGGGTCCCT